>CAZSUQ010000047.1:471-14192 GCA_964609935.1 uncultured Thermodesulfobacteriota bacterium
GGAGCCGTTCTCCCACTGCAGGCCGGGAAGAAGCTCTACGGCCGCCTTGTCGCCCAGCAGGACGCGAACCGAGAGCAGATCCGACAGGGCCCATGGCTTCAGGGCCCTTCGTTTCTCTTTGGTGTCCGTCAGGGGCTTGATCTGCTCCAGGATCTTCTCCTTTGGAACGTAGCAGTTCAGAACCCTTTCCCTGGAGACGCTCAGCCCTGCCAGGATCTCTGTCTTTCGTAGAAAAATGGGATCGAAGAGGAGCGGATCCGAGAGATCGATGGCGCCAAAACGCTCCATGGCAAGGGAGTAGGCCATCTCCTCGTAAACCTCGGCCACCCGGTGGTGGTTCTGTATGGACTGGCCCCGGAGCCAGAGCCTTGCCCGTTGAACGGCCTCGGAGTACTCCCCGGACCTGTCCAGGGCAACGGCAACAATGGCTGTTTCAAAGATGCGCGGGCTGGAGGAGCCCGACCATTCTCCGCTCGCTCCCTGTGTGTCCAGGGCGAACCCCACCGCCTTGTTGATGCAGCGTGTGAGGCCGCCGTCGGGTCCGCGCAGCTCGTTCAGTGCGTTCTGCACGGACAGGGTGGTGATCTCGCCTTCCTGAACCACTTCGCGCACCACGTGTTGCAGCTCGTCCCCCCTTGCGCCCAGCGTAAGCGCAATGCTCCTGGCGTGAAGGGACATGTGCCCCTTCTGGATCCCTTCCGAAGCCAGGGCGCGAACCGCGGCCAGATTCTGGGCCAGGCCCACGGATGCCGCAATCCGGGCCAGGTCCGAGGCCTTCTCCACGCCCATCATCTTCAGGGAGATCTGGGCGATCCGGTTCACCGACACCCCTCCTCCCACGATACCCACCGCCATGGGGAGCTTCAGGAGGCCCACCACAAAACGCCCCTCTTCGTCCTCCTCCACCCTCCAGACGGCCAGGGGCTTGTAACTCCCGTCCCGGCAGGCAAAGGCGTGAGCCCCTGCCTCGATACTTCTCCAGTCGTTCCCGCTGGCGAGGATCACCGCATCGATCCCGTTCATGATCCCCTTGTTGTGCGTCGTGGCCCGGTAGGGGTCGATTTCCGCCAGTCTGGAAGCGGCCATGATGCCCTCGGCCACCTGTTCGGCCGAAAAGTTCTTGGCCACAAAGGCGTTTACGGGAATCCGAACACGACAGGTCACACAACGGCGGTCCGCCAGGTTGGACAGGATCCTCAGCCCCGCCTTCCCGCCGGTCAGCTCGGCCAGGGTCCCGGCCATGGCCTCGCAGGTCGTATTGATGAGGTTGGCGCCCATGGCGTCCCGGCAGTCCATGACGATATGGATCACCACGTGCCCGCTCTCGGGGTCCACGACACGGAACGCCACATCCCTGGCTCCCCCCCCGCGCGCCTTCAGTCGCGGGTGGATCTGATCCATCCGCTCGAGAAGGTTCCCCTTCTCCGCTTCCACCTTCTCGCGGGCTCCTTCCAGGTCCTTTACGCCCCGGATCTCCACCTGCCCGATCATGTGGGGGTCGTCGATCTCGGTGAAGATACCGCCTCCTTCCCTGGAAAACTTGGCGCCGTTGGAAGCGGCCGCGATCACCGAAGGTTCCTCCACGGCCATGGGGATGAGGACAGGTTTTCCGTCGATGATGAAATTCGTTGCAATCCCCACCGGGATCGATGTAACCCCGATGACGTTCTCCACCGTGGCCTGTGCCACACGGACACCCTCCTGGGAGGCCGTCAGGAGTGCACAATCCTGCTCGGTCAAGTCTCCCCGCTTCACGAGAAGCTCGAGACGCTCCTCCACGCTCAGGTTCCGAAACCCTGAAAGAGATGACGAATCCTTCACAGCAATCCCCTCCTTGTCACATTTTCATCCTGGAACAAAGCAGAATATGCTTTTCTGCATCCTGCTAAGGAGCATTGAGATACAGGCGGTTCTTCTTGGCATAGTACGCCACCTGCTTCTCAAAAATCTCGACCATGTTCTTGTTGGACAGATCACAGGCGTCGCAGACAGGCAATTCGGAAAAGTCGTGCCGGAAATGCTGCCTGCGCAGCCGTTTGTATTTCTCGTTCCTCCAAAGCTCCCTGATGGTATTCTCACGGATGCTGCCCACCGTAAGCTTCCCGTCGATGTCCTCACAGCAGACCGACACATCTCCGTTCCAGAAGACGATCATCTTCCAGAAGAGTTCGGCACAGGCGAGGGGTCTTTTGGGGTTCTCGCTGACCCCCTCCAGGGGGTTGAACTCCACATTCCCATAGTGCACCGCACCGGCCAGACGGATCTCGTCCACAAGCGGCCTCCATCTGCGAATGAGATCGCTCAGCTCGGGCAGGGTATCCTGCATCAACAGGGTGTTGATCTGTACATAGGGCTTGTTCCGCCCTCTTTTGTTCCGCAGTTCCAGCAGATTCTCGAGGTTCGCTGTCACCTTGGAGAACTTGCAGCCTGCACGAATCCGCTCGAATGTTTCGGCTGTTGCACCGTCCAGCGACACGTTGATCTTGTCCAGCCCTGCATCGATGAGCCCGCTTGCCATCTCCTCGGTCAACAGCATCCCGTTGGTGACGAAGCTGACCTCTTTGATCCCCTTGTCTTTCGCATACCGGACCATCTCCACGATCTTGGGATGCAGAAGAGGCTCTCCGAAGCGGTTGAGATTCACGCGGCGGATCCCATGGCCGGCCACCTGGTCGATAACGGCACAGTAGAGGTCCCAGTCGATGTATCCGCTCTTCCGGGACATGGTGTTACGGTCGCACATCTCGCATCTTGCATTGCAGTGATTGGTCAACTCAACGATGACAATCAGGGGGAGAGGCGGGATGATGTGCAGTTTCCTGTAGATGAACTCCTTGTAAAAGAGCAGGGCCTTCCGATAGGTGAAGACCTTTGCCATTCTCATCGTTTTTGCGACATCCATCAGAGCATGCTCCTCGCTTGTTCCCCCGACGATGGGTGCGCCCGGAAAGCGCCTCTCTCATGGACCCGTTCCCAGCAGGTCACAGGCACCTTCTCGAACCTTGGGATCCACCCGAAGGGCTGGCGTTCCGAGCGATACGGTGAAGAAATCCTGAGGCCGGTCAAGAGGAACGACTTCATTTCCATCGCGCCACAAACAAATAAGCGTAACGTACCGTGTCCTTCTTTTCAATGGCCCTTCGGGAAACGTCACGCACCCCGGGTGTGCATGATTTCCTCATACACATCCATGGTTTTCCTGAACATGGTGGGTTTGGTGAACTCGCGTTCCACGCGTTCACGGCCCGTCTCGCCGAAGCTTCGGGCCCTGTCCCTGTCACGAACCAGGGACAACAGGGAGTCGGCCATTCGATCCTGGTCGCCGGAGGGAACGAGGAGTCCTGTCCGCCCGTGGTCCACGCAGGCGTTCACCCCACCCACGTCGGTGGCCACCACCGGCTTGCAAAGGGCCATGGCCTCGAGGATGGCAATGGGCATCCCTTCCCCTTTCGACGTGAGGGCAAAGATGTCGAATGCGGACATGAGCCGGTGAAGATCGTTCCGGAACCCCGTGAAGCATACACACGAAGCGATCCCGAGATCCTCTGCCATCTTTTCCAGGTTTTCCCGCTCACCCCCTTCCCCTGCAATCACGACCCGAACCTTCTCCCCGGCTTCCAGCAGCCTCTTGCCGGCATGCAACAGCAGGGGCAGGTTCTTGACGAGCTGCAGGCGGCAGGCCGTGCCGATCACCGTTTCGTCCGGGGAAATCCCCAGTTCCTTTCGCACGGCCTCCTGCTCGGGGCATGCCGGATCATAGGCCTCCAGGTCAATGGCGGTGGGGATGAAGACAACCTTCTCTTTAGGGACGCCGCCGCTGATCACATCCAGCTTCAGGCTCGGAGCAACGGTGATCACGCGGTCGCAGGATTGCATCAACCAGAGATAATATCTACGTGTTAGCCGGATGAAAATATCCTTTCGATACACCTGTTTCAGCGAATCTCTCACATCAAGATGATAGCTGTTGACGTGGGCCACACCCGCCATCCGGGCGGCAGGCCCTGCATAGAAGGCGGCATTGGCTTCATGGGAGTGCAGAATGTGGACACGGTTCTTCCGGATGAGGCGCGCCAGGCGGGGAATGCTCAACAGATCGTATCGGCGCCTCTTGTCCAGGGAATCCACGATAAATCCCTTTTCCTCGGCCTCCTTTGCGATCCGGAATCCCTCCCACAGAGGTGTGATGATCGGCTCACCGCCGGCCTGCTGCAAAGCTTCGGCCAGGCTCAGAACCACGGAATCCACCCCGCTACGGACCCTGCCGCCCATCACGTGCATGACACGAAGGGGCGCGGGAAGAGGGCCCTGCCCGTGCTGAAGGGACTTCGAGTTCACACCTGCGGTTTCGGTCATGTTTACTTCAAGGTTTTTGTTGAGGCGTTTCCAAAGGTCGGCTTTTTTTCGGGACAAGTATATAATATTAAATAATTTCAGCACACATGTCGAAGTCAAACCGTGTTTGACGTCATGATAGCATGACGTCGAACCAGGAGTACACACTTGGCTTCTGATTCATTGAGGGAATTCACTCTCTGACGTACGATAGGTCTGGATGTTGCTTTTGAACGAACCTTAAGGAGACGACACGTGAACCTGACCGAACTCCGCAAGATCCAACACATCAAGGTCTGCCTGGAAAAGGATGTGGAGACCGGAGACACCCTTTTCGACGAGCTCTCCCTGGTGCATCAGGCACTGCCCGAATTGAACCTGAACGAGATCGACCCTTCGCAGGAGTTTCTGGGCAAACGCCTGGACTTTCCGCTGCTCATCGCGGGGATGACAGGGGGTTGCAAGGAGGCCATGGAGATCAACGAGACGCTCTCCGCGATTGCGGCTCGCAAAGGGATCGCCTTCGGCCTGGGATCGCAGCGGGCCATGATCGAAAAGGAGGCTCTTACGGAAACCTATGCAGTCAGGTCCGTTGCCCCGGACATCCTCCTGTTTGGAAACATTGGCATCACGGCCGTGAAACAATACCCCCTGGAAAAGATCCACCACGCCGTCCGGAGCATTCAAGCCGATGCCCTTTGCGTACACATCAATCCGGCTCAAGAGCTCTTCCAGAATGAGGGGGATGAGGACTTTGCCACGTGCCGGGATGCACTGCATGACCTCTGCCGGGAAGCCGACTACCCTGTCATCGCAAAGGAGGTGGGAAACGGCATCAGCCGTGAAAGTGCCGAGTTGCTGAAGTCCGCCGGCGTGGCTGCCATCGACCTCGGGGGTGTGGGCGGAACCAGCTGGGTCCTGGTGGACAGCATCCGGTCGGGAAAGGATTCCTCCCGGTTCAGGACCTGGGGGATCCCCACCGCTGCATCCATCCTGGAAGCCAGGGATGTTGAGGTCCCCCTGATCGCCACCGGAGGGGTTCGCAACGGCCTGCAGATGGCCAAGGCCGTTCTTCTGGGTGCGGATCTGTGCGGGATCGCCCTTCCGTTCTTGAGAATCCTGAACCGGGATGGGGTGGAAGGCGTTGAGAGGTATGTGGACGAACTTCGAAGGGAATTCTGCTATGCGCTCTATTTGTGCGGGGCCCCGGACATTCAAGCCTTTCGAGGGAAAGGGGTCGTCGTCGGCAGCCGCCTCCTCGAATGGATCAGACAGGGTGGGCTGCATTTCGGATTCCAGGTGGAAGCGGGGAAGCACATGGCGTAAATCAAGCAACATGGAGCCTTGTCCGTGTCCATCCCTTCGCTCGCAAATGACAGAGTGAACATGTTATAGAGAAGGTTCTCCTCCTGCCGACGGAACACTTCCTGTCCGCTTTTTCCTGTATGCCGATAGATGACGTATGCGTTTGAGGTGCTCTGATGTTCTGGATCTTTGGGATCGGTCTTCTTCTGGCTTTCCCTCTCTGCCTCATTCTCATGACCCGGGCCAGAAAGGTAACGGTTCAAGAAATAGACCTGTCGTTCGAAACCCTCCCGGAGGCCTTTGACGGATACACGATCCTCTATCTTTCCGATCTCCATTTCAATAAGCGGGAAGAGAAGAAGACGAGGCTCCTGGCTTCCCTGGCCAGTGAACCCTTTGACCTGTGCGTCGTCACAGGGGATATGATCGAGGACGATTCGGCCATTCACACGTGCGGACAGGCTCTGAATCCTCTGAGCGCAGCGGACGGTAACTTCGGGGTCCTGGGAAATCACGATTACCACAATTACTCCATCCTTGACTTCCTCCTGAACCGACACGTAACAAGAAGATCCAATGACACCGAAGGCCTTGTCCGGGTTCTCCACCGAACGGGATTTCGCGTGTTACGAAACGAGAGCGTGGAGATCAGGCGCGACGGAGCTTCCATCTGGCTTGCAGGGGCGGATGATGCGGTTACATGCCGGCACGACATGGAAAAATCACTCACAAAGGTGCCGCAAGGTGCCTTTACCATCCTTTTGTCTCATTCGCCGGACGTACTGAAAGGGCTGGTTCTTCCGGGAGAGCACCTCACGTTTGCCGGACATACCCATGGCGGACAGGTACGGCTCCCGGTCTTCGGTCCCATCCGGAACCACTCCAAGCTGGAGCGCGGCTTTATATCCGGTCAACTGAGACTCGAGAGGGGAACGTTGGTGGTGAGCAACGGCCTGGGAATGAATCGGTTTTTCCCTGTCCGCTTCCGGTGCAGGCCAGAGGTTCACAAGGTGCGCCTGAGAAGAAAGGCGCATGACCTCCCGGGGCCTGGAAAGATCCCTCCTTTTTTTCCATTGAAGGAGAATGGAGCGGCATGAACCCCATGACAAGCCCATCCTTTCGTTATATAATTCATAAGATCCGCGCCCCCTTGTGAAGAGAATGGGCGGTTTCATGATCTTCGCGAATCAGGAGAGAAGTCATGCCGGACTTTTCACAAAAGCATCCCAAGATCACGACGTTGCCACTGCTTGCTCCGGAACCCGACCTCCTCGAGGCCCTGGTTCACCATTCCCGCTGGAAGAAGACCATGCTGGTGATCCCCTCCCTTGCCTCTGAATTCAACCGCCCTGAGACACGCCCCATCTTTGAAAACATTGTGAAGGAGCTTCGCAGCGCCACGTACCTGGACCGGATCATCATCGGGCTGGACCAGGCAACGGAAGAGGACGTTGCCCTTGCCAGAGAGATCCTTCTCAAGCACAAGGTGGACAACTACTTTCTCCAGTGGAACGACGGCCCGGGATTCGGCGGTCTTTACGATCTTCTCCAGAAGAACGGGTTCGACCTGAGCACGCCCGGAAAGGGAAGAAACGTGTTCATGAGCTTCGGTGTCGCCCTGGCCATGGAAGCCTCTTCCGTGGGGCTCGTGGACGCGGACATCCGCAGCTTTCGAAGAGCACAGCTGGACAGGATCTTTTTCCCGGTCCAGGTGCTCAACTACCAGTTCGCCAAGGCCTTCTACGCCCGCTGGACCAAGGACCGCATGTACGGTCGCGTCAAGCGGCTGCTCGTGGACCCCCTGCTCCTTGCCTTGAAAAGGAGGTTTACCGACTCCAATGAAGAGAAGATGCTCAGGTTGATCGACTTTCTCCTTCTCTTCAATTACCAGCTCTCCGGTGAGGTGGTCATCAGCAGGGATCTGATGGAAAGGATGCGGATGGCCCTCAACTGGGGCATCGAGATCTTCACCCTGATCGAGGTATACCGGAAGGCGAACCAGAACCAGGTGGCCCAGGTGGACTTCAGCCGTGACCCCTTTGAGCACAAGCACCAGAAGGTCTCTCCCGAACAGAGCGGCGGCCTGCAGAAGATGGCGCTTGACATCATCTACACCCTGCTCAACGCCTTGATCATCGAGGAAGGCCTGGAGGTCTCCGAGCACTTCTTCCGGGACCTGGCCATCACCTACGAGAGCATTGGCCGGGATCTCATCAAGAAGTATTCGGACACGGCAAGGTTCAACAATATCCCATACCAGAGGGATTCAGAGGAGGCCATGGTCACAGGGCCCCTGAAAGAGGGAATCCTGAACGCCACGGAGTACTTTCTGGAACCGAGAAACCTGGCGGATCAATTCCTGAGGTTCACCGCATCGAACCCGGAGTTCAAACGCTTCAACGAGATGGGCCTCCAGGAAACCATCCTGGAGGTGTCGGAGAAGCGCCGCAAGGTCCCTGCTCTCGCCCTGGAGACGCCCTCCTGGGAACGGGTGCAGGAAAAGTCACCGGATATCATTCTGCGCCTGATCGATGTCATCGAAGCCGAGAAGAAAAGGTGGGGGCCCTCTTTCTGACGGCCCGTTTGTCCAACCCTTCTTCCCTTTTCGACGATTGCATCCTTGGAAAAAACGGTGACATCAAAAAGAAAGAATCAATTGCCGAGGCCTTTTCCATGAAGTCTTCCGAACCTGCCGAACACAGCAGGACACGAAAGGGGACGAGGAGCAAGGTCCAGATCCTCTCGGTAACCGAGGGTGCCATCCGGACCGTTCTGCACCTGGCACTTTCCGGGTCGGGTCGGAAGGTTCCCAGCCAGGAAATCTGCGAGAGCCAGGAGATCTCCCCCGCCTTTCTCATCAAGGTCACCCGCCCCCTGACAAAAAAGAAGCTCATCTCCGCCGTTCGAGGCGTTGGCGGAGGGTTTACCCTGGCCCGCCCGCCGGAGGCCATCTCCCTGCTCGAGGTCATCGAGGCCGTTCAGGGCCCGTTCGTTTTCAATGAATGCCTCATCGGCCCGGACGCCTGTCATCGTCAGGCCTCCTGCCCGGTTCATCCTGTCTGGAAACAGATCAGGGAAAGCACGGAGAGCATCCTTTCCGGGTGGACCCTTGCCGATCTGGCCTGGGTCTCACGCAAGCGTACCGATCCGGTATCCGGTCACCCGTAACTTGGCGATGCGTGCAGGGATGTAGCTCCCGCGTTTCGGTTCCTGTCCCATGTGGTTGGATCTCGTTACCCAATGACAGGGGAGGAGGAGGAGAATTCCGATCATGAAGGGGTATGTCCACGTTTATACCGGAAACGGCAAGGGGAAGACCACGGCTGCTCTCGGACTCGCTCTCCGGGCCGCGGGTGCCGGATTACACGTCTACATCGCCCAGTTTGTAAAGGGGATGCAGTACAGTGAACTGGACGCGTTGAAGCGATTCGAGGACCGAATCACCTTGAAACAATACGGCAGAACGTGTTTCATCCGGAACGATCCGGCCCCGGAGGACATTCGCGCGGCCCGGGAAGGGCTTGAAGAGGTACGGCGGCTGCTTGCCTCGGAAACCTATCAGGTCTTCATTCTGGATGAAGCCAGCATCGCGGTCCATTACAACCTGTTTTCAGCCGAAGAACTGGTGGACCTCGTGGCCTCCAGACCCCGGAACGTTGAGGTGGTCATCACAGGAAGAAACGCTCACCCGAAGATCCTCGAGATTGCAGACCTGGTCACAGAGATGAGGGAAGTCAAGCATTACTATGCAGAGGGGGTGGATGCCAGAAAGGGCATTGAAAACTGACCTCTGCTTCCAACACCAACTGCCGCTTCGTTGAACAAGACCCCCTCCTGTCCTATAATTTCTCTTCCCTGGCCGGCGGAAACCCCTATAATGGAAATCTGCGAGCCCAATCGGCCGCCCGAATCCAACCCTGAGAAGTGCTGATCGTGATGAACGAAAAACAGAAGAAAGCCCTCTTGGAGAACCTGGACCAGAGGAAAGAGAAGGTCCACCGCTTCCTCATGTCCAAAGCCGAAGCGTACAGGAGAGACCTGTCCGTCCGGCATCTTTCGGATGCAACCACCCGCTACATCAAGGACGGAGGGAAATCGCTTCGGGCAGGGATCCTTCTCTTTTCCTGTGGTGCGGTGGGAGGGGACGAGGAAATCGCGCTCCCGGCGGCGGCGGCCCTCGAGGTCTTTCATGCATGGACCCTGGTTCAGGACGACATCATCGATCAGGACGACCGCAGAAGGGGAAGGCCCACGATCCACGAGGAGTACAAGCACAAGGCCATGGATGAATGGGGGCTGGGAGAGGAGGATGCCAAACATTACGGGGAATCCATGGGCATCCTCGCAGGGGATGTCCTGCAGGGCTGGGTGGTCTCGCTCTTTTCCGAACTGTATCAGGAACAGCGCGTGTCTCCGGATGTGGTGGTCCATCTCCTTCATGCCCTGTATCTGCCCATTCTCGGTGTTCTGAGCGATGGGCAGGCATTGGATATCCAGCTCCCCCGGTTTCCCCTGGAAAGCATCCGGGAGGAAACGATCCTCGACATGTACTGGAAAAAAACCGGCTCCCTCTACGAGTTCGCCGGGAAGGCTGGAGCCATGATCGGGTTGAACAACAAGGATCCGGATCATGCGTTCACCAGAGCCCTTGCCTCCTTTGCGGGTCGGTGCGGTGTCGCCTTCCAGCTACGAGACGACGTGCTGGGCGTCATCGGGGACGAGAAGCTGCTGGGCAAACCCACCGGATCCGACATCAAGGAAGGCAAGCGCACGATCGTGAACGTTTACGCGCTCAACCAGGCGGACGAGAAGCAGAGAGAGACGCTCCTTGGAATCTTTGGAAACAAGCACGCGGCGCCGGAGGAGATCGAGGCGGTCAAAGGGCTGTTAAGGGAGCTTGGGGGCGTGGATTACTGTCTGAACCTGGCCGAAACCTGTATCCAGGAGGCCCGGAACCACATGGACGTGCTGCCGGCCTCCATCTACAAGGACCTTCTGGGGCTCTGGGCGGAATCCATCCTGAAGAGAAACGCCTGAACCGCGTCTCGTTCACACGCCCTTGTCCAGGCTGAGCCCTGAGGATTCCTTCTCTCCTTTTCCGCTGCGGACCACGGTCAGGTTCGGATTCCCCAGCAGGGGGAAGAAGAGCACACGCAGGGCGTCCACGAATCGAATCCGCTTTCCCTCCGCCTTGGTGAACAGCATGTTGGAAAAGAACAACATCTTGTTCAGCAGCTGCGGATCCAGGCGATGAAGCGGTTCCAGGATCCGATAAAGCGTTTCCATCACCCACAGCTTCTTGTACTTCCTCGAAGCCCGCCAGTTCTTCGGATATCTTGAAAGAAAATCCTTGCCGAATTCACCCTGTTTGAGGGCTTCCAGCGCCGTTTCCGCAGCCGAGGCACCCGAGTGCATGGCAAAGGTGATCCCCACGCCCGTAATGGGAGAAACCAGGCCTGCAGCATCACCCACCACGAGACAGGAGTCGTCGTGGATCTCCTGCGCCATCCGCATGGGCAGAAAGGCGCCGCGCTTGCGGATCAGGGATCGCCCGTTGATCCGGCCCGATGAGGGGGGATAACGCTTGAGCATGTAGTCCAGGACATTGTTGAACAGGTCCTTGTTCTTCTCCATGAACGTGCGTGGAATCAGGAGGCCGAAGTTGAGGTGCTGGGAAAACGGGAAGTTCCAGGCAAAGCTCGGCGGGGCGGCCTCTCGCACATAGTAGGCATCATAGGTGTCCATGTCGTTTTCAGGGTACGTGAAGTCACAGATCACCGAGACGGCCACGAGCTGCGACTTGGCATCGAACCCGATGCCGAAGCAGCGATGGGCGAGCGTGACAGGGCCGTCGGCAAAGATCACCAGCCTGCTCCGGACCTCCTTCTGCACCTTGTTTTCCGAGATTTCGAGAACCATCTCCCCGGTTGCGATCCTCCGGACCTTTGTTACGCGGCACCGGTTACGGAGTTCCGCCCCTTCTTTCGCGGCCCTTTCCGCCAGGAATCGGTCCAGGTTCTTCCGCTGAACCGTGAGCACGGCATTCCAGAGGGTGCCGGGAAACCGGACCTCCACGGAGCCCCAGGGAAGGTGGGCCATGCTCTTTCGGAGCCTCTTTTCGATGATGGACGGCTCGATCTGAAAAAGGTCTGCGTCCTTCTGCCCGATCATCCCGCCGCACACGGAGTCCTTCCCCGGAAACTCGCTCTTTTCCAGAAGCAGCACCCGGTGTCCCGCCTTGGCGATGCCTTCGGCAGCCACAGCCCCTGCAGGGCCTGCCCCCACAATAGCCACGTCATAGATTGTTCCTGCGTCTGCTTTGTTGTCCTGTTGGATTTCGTTGCTGGATTGCACCTCTGACATATCCGGACCCCTCAATCCTTTGCCTTGGGATGTTTCAATGATCAGCTTCTGTTTTCAAAAAAAGGAAGGCCTTCTTCATCCCTCCTGCGTGTCATTATTCTAACCTTTCAGAACCGGAATGTGAAAAAGCCTTCAAGGCGGGTCCGGGTCCGGCACTCGTTTCAATGCAATGGTCATGGACCCGAGAACAACGAAGCAGGCTCCCAGCACATTCAGAAGCGTGATCCGCTCGGAGACCGCCACTTCCGGCCACAGGAGGGAAGCGACCTGTGCCATGGAAATCGTGGCAAGAGGCGTCAGGGAAAGGACCGCGCTGACCTTGGAGCCCTCCCAGTGCGCCAGGGCCTCGGAAAAGGATCCGTAGGCGATCAGGGTGTTCAGGGCACAGAAGACCAGAACCCCCACGGACAGGGCGTCCAGCTCCAGGAGGGACTTTGGGATGGCGGCAGGGAAAAGAAGAATCGCGCTTCCGCAATAGACAACGAGAAGGATGGCAGGGGATGCCATGTCCTTTAAAAGCTGTTTCTGTGCAAGGGCGTAGACGGCCCAGGAAAGGGCGGCCAGCACGATCAGGCCGGCACCCCACGCGTCCCTCCCAAAGCGGAGGAAGATCTCGCCGAGCCGATCGTGGAAGAAGAGCAGCATCCCGGCCAGGAGGACCACGAGCCCGAACCACTGCGCCCTGCTGAATCGCTCCCTGAAAAAGAAAAGGAATCCCAGCATGGCCGTTGCCGGCGCAAGCTGTATGAGCACCTGGCCGGCACTGGCCGGGACAAAGGAAAGCCCGTACACATAGAGGACGTAGTTCCCCCCAAGCCCCAGCGTGGCCAGGATCAGCAACACGGAAACACGCTTCCCGTTTCTCCGGATGCGGGGGAGCCTCCTGCGGAAGGCCAGATAAGCACCGAGCAGGCATGCAGCGGCGGAAAACCTGTACCAGGTGATGGTGTAGGGATCCATCTCCCGGAGAAGGACCTTCAAGGCCACGGGCAGCAGGCCCCAGAGGAAAACACAGAGGAGGGAGAGGATAAGGCCGAGACGCCAGCGCCCTGTCGGTCGATGCATTCCGGGTCCGGACGGGTCAGTTGGCAATCTTCTCGCCCATCCCTTTGGCTGCGGCCTTCTTCTTTTCGTCTTCGCGGGCCTGATCGATGATGGAGAGCTCTTGCGGCTCATGGAATCCCATCCTCATCAGGGTACTCTTCAGGGGAATGCCGTCCCTGTCGTACCCCTTCTCCTCATACACCTCGTCGCAGAGCTTTTCATACTGGGAACGCCGGAAATCATGCAGCATTGCGAGCTTCTCTTCGTCCGTCTTTCCCTGGATGTCCAGCCCGGCGAACCCGGTCAACCACTGCTCATAGTAATCCTTGCGGGAAAGAAACTCGTTCATGAAAACCGGGGCCATGGCGCGGAGCGGGATGAGGTCGTGCTCCCGGGTCCCGTATCCCTGCCTCAGGTTGAAGAGCTTGTGCAGGGTGTAGGAGATCTCGGCCTCCATGAGCAGGTCTTCCAGGGTCTTGTTCGTTCCCAGGGTTGCGTTGACCATCTCAAGGTAATAGGCCACCGTGGGCATGTTCTTGGCAGGCTCTTCTGTGAACTGAGCCTCCGGGTGTCTCACATCGATCCAGGGCAGCTTGCACAGCCCCACCATGTTGAACCAGGACCTGAAAAGCGGGAACCACCAGAGAGCGCGGGCCTTCTCCTCAAAGGTGGGC
>CAZSUQ010000048.1:0-14140 GCA_964609935.1 uncultured Thermodesulfobacteriota bacterium
CGATAGAACTGTACAATGCTTCGGGCGGAGACGTCGATATAAGCGGATGGTTCCTCACCGACTCGTCGCTGGACCTTACTGCCTGGCAAATTCCCGCTATGGCTCCGATCCCTTCCGGCGGATATGCGGTCTTCAACGCCGATGACGATTTCGGCGGTGCGTTCCTGCTAAGTGAGCACGGGGACGACGTCTACCTGTCGTCGAACTGGAGCGGCCAGGCCGGCGGGTATCGCGAACACGTCGATTTCGGCGCCTCGCCCCGCAACGTCTCCTTCGGGCGGCACGTAAAATCCACCGGCCAGACGGACTTCACCCTGCTGGACGCCCGGGAAGCCACGCAGCACGGGCACTATCCCTCCAACCGCCTCCTCCACCGCCAACTCGTGCCCTACGGGCTTCTGGTGGGCGGAACGGACGTGGTCAGCGTGGATGCGGTTGGCTGCCACCTCATGGGGCTCCCCTGGCAGGACGTGGAACACGTGCGAAAGGCGCACGAACATGGCCTGGGCGTTGCCGAGCTTGACGCCATCGAGGTGATCGGAGATCTCCGTCGTCACAGGAAACAGCTTTCCTGGGAACTGCTCCCCATCTTTCCGGAAGACGTGGATGTCCATCGTGGGGAGGAGAAGTGCTGTCGGGAAGGGTGTGCGTCCAATGTGATGGCATGCCTTCAGGTCTTTTCCCTTGATTTCGCCGGCCGGGGAGGATTCTCCGTACTCATGGGAAAGGGTTGGGATCCCAAGCGCCTGGAGGGGCTTCAGGGCAGGGTCCTGGTGGTGGGGGCATGTGCCAAGGATGAACTGGAAGAGCGGCTGCGTGCCATGTACAAACCGGACGATCTGGCCTTTTCAGGCGGTTGCAACAACCTGACCGAAACCATCACCCATCTCCTGAAGTGGATGAAGGTTTCCCCCCTGCGCATGGTCCCCGTTTCCCCGGTCCAGTCCCTTCGGCTCCTGGCTCAGGCGAAATGGAACGGCCTCAACGCAAAAATCCCACCGCTGCTTGTCCGATAAGAAGGTCGTCTAAGATTTGTAGCCGTGTGCGGGCTAGAAGCCGGAAGAGACGCCGAACCCGGCCGCCACCTGATATCCTTCGATCAGCCAGCCGGGTTGGCCGGTGACCTTGGCCTGTGTACGCTTCTCCATGATCTGCCACTGGAAGAAGAAGTCCACGGAAATGGCATGCATGAAGGGAAGCTCTCCCAGGTAGGGCACCTTTGAGAAGGTATAGCCGAGCCCTGTGGAAACCACGTGCTTGTCAAAATCGAGGTGGTTGCTCGACATGTCGCTCTGGTCCGGAACCGGAGAGGCCTCATACCAGTATCCCGCACGGAGAAGCAGTTCCTTCCAGACCTTGTATTCAACCCCCAGACGGGGGACAACCGTGTTGTTCCATTCCGGGAATTCCCCCTCCCACATGGGGAGCTCGAAAGCGGCCCAGTGGTAATAGGTCACATCCAGGCTCACCAGCAGTCTTTCGTCGGGCCGGACCGCAACGCCCACGGTCATGTTCCAGGGCAGGAAGTAATCCCTGGAGGCGAATTCCGTATGGATCGGCAATTCGATGGGTCCCAGCTTGGTCACGGCCGTGAGGTCTGCAGGGATCTCTTGTGACCATTGGTCGCGATACGTGTAGGCAATGGACAACCAGGGAAACGGCTTCAGAAGAAACCCGATGATGGGAGAGATCTGGGCATCCGCATCGATATCGATTTCCTTCTCCAGGACCTCCTGGGAGACCAGGTGCATCTTGAGTTTCATGTCCGGAACGGCAATGTCCTGCCAGAAATTGAAACCGATCCCGATGTAGGCGATCTCCTTGAAAACCTCGAATCCCACCCCGCAGTAGAGATGAACCCGGTTCGTGACGTCTCCGTACCGGATGAACCGTGGCACCTCGGGATCCCAGTCATGGGCCCGCCACCCGGCAAGGAAGTTGTCTCCGGCAGAGGTGGCCACACCCAGTGCAAGGTTGCGGTCGCCGATGTTGAAGATCTTGGTGAGATCCACCACCATCCCAAAGACGAGGCCACGGAAGTTGACCTGTTCCGTTTCATTGATCACATTCGGGTCGGTGGACAGGTACTGCTTTAGCCGGGGCTGAGCAAAGACGTAGCCGATAGTGAATGCGTGATGTTCGTGCTGTGCCAGGCCGGCCGGATTGTAGTAGCAGGCGGAAAAGTCCTCTGCAATCGCTGAAAAGGCATTTGCCATCCCGATGGCCCTTGGACTGATCCCGAAGACCTCGGTCATGTTAGCCTGACCCCTCGTTGGCAGGAGGACATGCAGGAAAGCGAAAGCCGTGATCACGAGAAGCAACCATTTCCTTCTTTCCATTATCGGGCTCCCCTCTGGAATCGATGAAAAACAGGCTTTGCCGCTGGTGTCGGCATTCCGCCGATTCAACGGAGCGGCTAGAAATGGAACGTGACGTTTACGCCCAGGGTGTAGACCTCTCCGCTGGACTCGTAGGCATAGCCGGGGAAGAAGCCTGGTTCCTTCTCGGTCACTCTTCGCGGCAGGTGGAAGTACTGGAAGGCCAGGTCGATGTTCATGGGCTCACGGACCACCTTGAAGGGATCGGAAAAATAGATGCCTGTGCCAACGGAAAAGACATGGCGGTCGTTGTCAATGTAGTTCGACTTTCTGGACTGCTCCGGAACCGGAGTGGGTTCAAAGTAGTATCCGCACCGAAAGGCAAGCATCTCGTTCGGTCTGTACTCCACACCGATGCGCGGGATCAGGGAGTCCTCCCACTCCGGATCCGGTGCACCCCTGGAGAGGGAGGTGTACTTGGACCATTGAAGCCAGGATACGTCCAGGGCAACGAGGAGTTTCTCTCCGAACAGATAGGAAATGCCCCAGTTGTGCTTCTGGGGCCAGAAGTAACCCTCAAAGCTCAGGGAGAGGGGGATGGGCAGGGGGGGCAGCTCGATGCCTCCCATGACCACGCGGGCCCTGGCCTGGGCCCGGATGGGATCCACAGGAAGGGAAAGGGAGTTGTGGAAGGAGTACCCGAGACGCAGGTTGTCCGTGGGCGTGATGAGAACCCCTGCCGTGGGCGTGGCCTCGGTGTCCACGTCATAGTCGAGGTTCCCTCCCACGTCTGTTGCGAAGTCGGGAAGACGGATCTCAATGTCCAGGCCCGGAACGCCGTGACGATCCAGGAAATACTGGGTGCCCGAGATGATGAACCGGAAGCCGAACCCCACGCGGAGCCACGGGACCTTGTCGGCCTGCAGGGACATCCCGCCCATGAGAATGATCCGGTCCCAGTAGTCCCCGTACCGGGCCCATCTCGGCACAGACACCTCCGGATCCCATGTCCGGTAGATGGTTCGGAAGTTGTCCGGGATCATGGCCAGCACAGCGACCCTTGCGTGAACGGGCATCTCCTTCTTGAAGGTCCTGTCCAGGTTGAACGCCATGCCGATCAAAGGGGCCTGCAAATCGTAGGGGACCACCTGTCGCGAAGAAAAGGAAGGATCTGCAGGTGCACCCTCATGAAGGCGGGGCCAGGACCATGTATATCCCAGCATGACCTCGTGCTTCTCCAATTGGCTCAGGCCCGCGGGATTGTAATAGACGGCGGACAGGTCATCGGCAACCGCCGTGTAGGCGGATCCCATGGCCATGGCCCTTGCACCGAGGCCGAGCGCTTCCACAAAGCTGGCTTCGAGGCTTTGCGGGCAAAGAAGACACAGGAGGAGAGCACCAGCCCATGCTTGTCTTCGCATCTTTCCTTTCCCCCGTTTCTGTTTCTTGCTCATTCTTGTCAGTCCGTCCAAGGACGATGGCTCCTTCTCCACGGAACACCGGGATTGGAGATGTAAAGAACGGTTGAGATCCGGGTGGCAGGGTCGAGGGAGCGCGTGAGCAGACGTTGCACCGGAACACCAGGGAACGGGAGTCAAGCATCCCCTCTCTTTATGCCAATAGAGCGCGCAACCACCGGAAGGCATGTGAAAATACGGCTTGGAGATGGTTATCATAACCGGTCATCGTATTGCAAGCCCTGCTGTGATCCCTCGCCGTCACGGATGGAGCGGGCAGATCAAAACACGCGGAACCGCTGGAGAGCCGGTTGCATTCAACCGGGGTCACGGGCCTTCCCATTGAGTTGCCTATGTGGAACTGTTATTCTGGGTTCCTGCCGGAAACATGCTTTCGCCTGCTTCATCTTTCCCTTCTGCCGCGAGGAATGCATTCAACCATGACAAGAGAACACCCCCCCTGCGAAGGCTTTGATCCCCGGCATCTGATCCGACAGAAGGTCCTTGAGACGTTGAAAGAAAAAGGATTCCATGAGACATGCATCAAGCAGAATGAACCTTTTCTGCTCACCACGGATGAGGAGGAGCTTCACATCCCCATCGATCTTCTCGTCCACGTGGATACGAACCCCGCCCTCCTGATCAAATGTGTCAACGGTTCTCTTTCCACCCGGGACCGTGCCTCCCTTGCCATGGCAAGGCTGTATCCCGGACACCCCGTACCCTTTGCCGTTGTAGCCAATCCGCTGGACGCTGTCGTGACCGCCACGCTCACCGGAAAAACCGTGGGATCCGGGTACCGGGACCTGCCGGGACCTGCCGACGTGATGGAACAACTCCAGGCCTGTTCCTCTTTCTCCCTTTCCGATGCACAGCGGGAGAGGGAAAAACGGATCCTGGCCACCTATTACCATATTCGCTGCGATCCTCCGGGCGAACCCTACTGACCCATGAGAATCCTACTTGTTGAATTCAACCCTTTTCAGCCCGCGCTTACACCCATCTCCCTGGGGTATCTGGCCGCCTACGTGAAGCGGCACGGTCATGACGTCCGGATCTTGAACCTGGGAAACAACACGTTCCTGTCGGCGCAACAATTCTCCAACGACCTCTTGACGTACAGGCCGAACCTCATCGGGTTCTCTGCCTACCAGCGAAACCTTTTCCTTGTTCACGGTTGGGCAACCTATTGCAAGAGCCTTCTGCCGGATTGCACGATCGTTCTCGGCGGACCTCAGGCAACCTTTTTGCCTACCGGCGCCCTTTCGGAGCTGCCTGCCGTGGATCTGCTCTGCAGAGGGGAAGGGGAGGTCGCTCTCCTTGCGCTGGCAGAGAAGGGTGCGGACAGGGGAGACCTCTCCTCTGAAGAAGTCGAGGGATGGAGCGGCAGGAAAGCGCAGGGCGGATTCTGGGACGCTCCCCCGTCGAAGGCAAGGAAAGACCTGGATGACTTCCCGTCGCCTTACCTGGACGGAACCCTGGATCTTCGAGGTGTGGATGAGGCCATTCTTCTCGCGTCACGCGGCTGCCCTTATCGTTGCGCCTTCTGCTATACACCGGCCGCCTTCGGTAAGAAGATTCGATGCCACTCCCTGGAGAGGGTGGTGGAAGAGATCGCCTGGATCAAACAACAGGGCGTGAACCAATTCTGGTTTGCAGACCCGAGTTTCACCTTTCATGCCGACCGCATCCACGCGTTGCTCGACACCTTGATGAACAG
The DNA here is from genome assembly GCA_964609935.1 of uncultured Thermodesulfobacteriota bacterium. Classification (GTDB taxonomy): domain Bacteria; phylum Desulfobacterota; class DSWW01; order DSWW01; family DSWW01; genus CAYTRL01. Next base: position 5,496 of record CAZSUQ010000048.1, read on the forward strand.
GGATCTGAAAGTGGAGATCTGGCTGGAAACCCGCGTGGACCTCGTGGACGAACCGATCCTGAAAAAGATGAAGAGGGCAGGGGTTCACACGGTTGCCTACGGCCTGGAATCCGCTTCAGAAGAGGTGCTCAAGCGGATCCGGAAGCCCCTGGACCCGGAACAGGTGAAGCATGCGGTGCGACTGACCCAGGCATCCGGTCTCGACGTGGAGCTCTTTTCCCAGTACGGGCTTCCCGGAGAGAGTTACGAGGATGCACGGAAAACCCTTGCATTCGTCAAGAAGAACAAGGTAAGGATCCGAGGGAACACCAACCCGCAGCAGATGCAGATCTATTTCGGTACGGATATTCAGAATGCGCACCATCAATACGGTATCCTTCCCTTTTCGGAAACCATCCCCGGATACCTGTCCCTGGGGGCGCGATACGAAACCGACCGGATGAATGCCCGAGAGATTCAGGAGATCGGACGCCTCTGGAAGGAATCCTCTGAGGACGGGGGGAAACACATCGTGTCCTGACCTTCCCCTTGCCCGCATGTCACGGTGGAACGTCAAAGGGCTTTCAGGAGTGATCGTCCAGATGAAAACGCACCCCACGATTTCAACGGTCTTTGTTCTGGAACCCCGGGATCCCGGTTCCCTGCCCATCAAGGAACCGCACGTGGCGCTCGGTTCCGCCTTCTTCCAAATGCTTCCCCAGTTGAACTACACATCCACCTGTTACCTGGTGGGCCGGGACCGTCCAGGAGACGCGGTCTTCTTTGGCCAGGCCTTTGAAGCCATCAAGCGTTTCCTTGAGGAACATGCATTCCTTCAGATCTCCCTCCGGCCCGTTCATACCCTCTCGGCGAATACGACCGACACATGGCGCAAGCTTTATCTGCGATTCCTGAAGCTTAACCAGCCCTTCCAGGAGGAGGGGTATCGCCAGCAGATCGTCTCGCGCCTTCGCCTCTTCCCGGTCCTCTTCTTTCCTGATCACAATGCCCTTGAAGCAGCACAATCCTTTCTCCGGGAACTGCACCGGAACTTCCTGCTGCCCTCCATCCTCCTGCCACAGACGCTGGCTTCGCTTGTGGAACCTCTTCTCACAAAGGAGATATCGCCCGCATGGGAGCGAATCTATCTCATGGATGCAGCTCGTTTCGATCCGGGCAAGGCCCTGGAAGCCTTGCAGGCCAACACCCTGGTGGACACCCTCCTCGACCGGGAGGCTTCACCCGGATCGCCGCAGGAACCACCTCTTTGCAGGGAGATCCTCATCCTTGACGATCAGGGACAGGCAAGGAACTGCCTCCACAGCAGGGATGCCCAGGAGGACGCTCCCGGGTGTGGTGGCTGCATCCAGGAAATCCTCCACCAGACCGAAACGAGCTTCCGGCTGAACCAGCGGCTGGACACATGGCGGGAAGCCTGTGAATCCACGGCAACGGCCTTCAAAAAGAGGGGACGAAACGAGGATGCTCTCCGTCTCATTGAACGATGCATGCGGGGGTATCCGGAAGACGCCACGCCCACACACCTCCGTGTTCAGAAGGCATTGCTCCTTTATGAAAAGGGGGACCTGGAAGGGGCCATGCCTGAACTGGAGAAATCTCTCAAGGCAGAACCGGATTCACCGGCCATCCGTTATTACATGGGTCTCTGTGAGTTCGGCTGGAAGGACTACATCGAGGCAGCGGACCGATTCCGCGAAGCCGTGGATATGGGCCTTTCTGGCCCCATGAAGCAGGAGGCCGAATACTTCCGCGGCGAATCCCACTGCCACCTCGAGGAGTACGAAGAAGCCCTTCAGGCGCTCATCGCCGCAGAGGAAGCAGGGAAGCTGGACAGCCCCCTCTGTTTCTACAAAGGGCTGGGGCTTCTCGGGACCGGCAAGCCGAAAGAGGCTCGGATCGAATTGAAGAAGGCCCTTTCCCTGGGGCCTGCTCCGGGAGACCTGTTCCACGTACTCTTTTACATCGCCCACGCCTGCAAGGAAGCAGAGATCTATGCAGAAGCCGTGGACTATTGCAGGCAGGCCCTCAACGTGGAGGCGGCCAGCCAAGAGGCCTACAACCTCATGGGCTTCTGTCACTTCAAACAAAAGCAATACGACGATGCCATCATCTGCTTCGAAAAGGCCATCGAGATCGATCCAACGTCGGCCATCGACTATGCGAACATCGGGAGCAACCTGCGCGAAAAGGGGGATCTGGAGGGTGCGATGGCCATGTACCGGAAGGCCCTGTCCATGGACCCGAACATCACCTTTGCCCTGGAGAGCCTCGAACGATTGGAAAAAAAACAGGGCTAGCAGGTCGTTGAAACCCGCCCACAATATCAGGGCTTCGTTCCGGGCGATTCCCCCTCTGGAGACGTGGAGTCGGAAGAGCCGGACGCAAGGTATGCCTTCAGGTCCTGTATCAATGCCCTGCTGAGCTGCTGCATGCAATGGCTCAGGGATGCGACGATCGCCTCCCCGGTGTTGTCGTGACAGGGGGATGTCATCCTGTAGCGCTTTTGCAGGACCTTCTCTGTGGCAGGGCGGTGGGAGTCCGGTGAGTAGGGATAGAAGAGCACGGACAGGACCACCTCCGTTTCCCAGCCTCCAACCACCTTGACGGCACGAAAACTCTCCAGCGTAGCTGCCATCTCGTAGTTCTGGGGCAGGAATCCCGGCCCTGCCACCACGGCCCTGAACAGCCCGCTGGCCGTGAGATCCCGGAACACGAGATCCGTGACCATGGGTGCGGGATTCGTGGCCCACCGCTTGTAATAATAGAAATCCGTGGAGAAGACCGATTCCCGTACCACCAGGCGGTCGGTTCCGTAGGGGGCGGATGTCTGGAAGCGCCTGAGCATCAGGACATCACCGAGCGGTTCGGGTGCCACGGGCGACGGGGAAGGGTAGTCGAGGGTAAAGTATTCCATCGCTTCCTGGGATTTGAAGCTCGGCCACTTGATGCTGCAACCGAACGCCAAAACAGAGAAGACAAGAAGGATGAACACGCATAACGTCCGACCGTAAGTCCATTGAACGCCCATGGGATGTACTCCTCTGACCTGGTGTCTTTTAAGGTTCCGGTTCGGGCGGCTTGGAGAACAGGATCATGCCGGGGTCCGCCTTGATGGAGGCGGCCAGATTGTTCAGGGATTCGGATGTCATTCGCAGGTTGTCAAGGATCTCAAAGATATTGCCTTCCTGCTGCGTCAGGATGAAACGGAGGTCCGCTGCCGTGAGGGTTGCCTGGTCGAAGAACCGGTTGATCTTCTGGGTGGAGGTGGTGATCATCTGGTCCAGGTCCATCTGATCCAGTTCCTTTTGAATCTTTGCGGTCACCTCCTTCAGGGAGCTGACAGTTTCCGCAGCGTCCGCCAGTGCATCCTGCACCCCCGGTTTGTGGAGCATCTCTTCAATCCTTTTCGCCCCCTCCTTCAGGCTCGCACTCGTGGCTTCCACATTCTTCAGGGTCTGGGACCAGTTCTCCCTTGAAAGGAGGCTCCGGGTATCATCCAGCGATTCCTTGATCTTTTCTCCGATTCCTTTGAGGTCAAGCTCTTTCAGGTTCTGGACAACCTTTTCGATGGAGGTGAGGATCGCCTGCAGGTCCGAGGGCTTGGACTGGATAACAGGGTAGGGGGGAGGAAAGGAGAGCTTGGGACCCTCCACCGCTTCCCCGGGTTTCCCGGGTTCGATCTCGAGATACTTCATGCCCGTGATCCCTGCATAGCTCATCTGGAGGAACATGTCCGGATCGATCTTCACCTCCGCACCGATCTTCAGGATCACCTCTGCGAGATTGTCATCCGGTGCGATCCGGAGCTTGTAGACCCTTCCAACCGGAATGCCCCGGTACTTCACGAGAGAGTCCTTTTCCAGTCCCTGTACGGACTCATCGAAGTAGGTGACATACGTCTTTGTGTCCGTGAAGAAGCGGCTGGTGCCGAGGGCGATCATAGCCCCCACAGCGATACAGACCCCGATCGTCACGAATAAACCGATCCGGAATTTCTTAGCTTCCGTGGTCATGGGCTACGGCCTCCCCACGCTTGGCGTTCGGTGGAAGAAATCGCGCACCTTCGGGTTCGGATGCTCATCTTTCAACGCGTGCGGATCTCCCTCTGCAATGATGCCCCGGGAAGACTTGTCCAGCATAATCACGCGGTTCGCAGTGGCCATGATGCTGGGCAGCTCATGTGTCACCATGACCATGGTGGTACCCAAGGTCGCGTTCAGCTGGAGGATCAGGGCATCGAGGTCTGCAGAAGTCACAGGATCAAGACCGGCTGAAGGCTCGTCAAAGAACAGGATCTGAGGATCCAGCGCCATGGCCCTTGCCAGTGCGGCCCGCTTGCGCATCCCGCCGCTGAGCTGTGAAGGATAATAATCTTCAGCCCCGGCCATGTCCACCAGCTGAAGCTTGAGATGCACGAACAGGTCGATCTGCTCTTTTTCCAGGGAGGTGAACTCTTCCAGCGGCAGGGCAATGTTCTGGGCAACGGTCATGGAACTCAGCAGGGCACCGGACTGGTAGAGAACGCCGAATCGCTTCAGGATGCGATCTTTCTCTTCGCCCTCTGCACGGGCAATGTCCTCTCCTGCATACCGAACACTCCCCTTGACGGGTTGATGAAGACCGATCATGTGTTTAAGCAGGGTGCTCTTTCCGCAGCCGCTGCCGCCGAGAACCACGAAAACCTCTCCGGGATAGACGGAAAAATTGATGTTCTGCAGGATGAGCAGCTCTTCATAGCCTGCAGAGAGGTCCTCCACGGTGATGAGCGGTTCCCTGTCTGTATTCACGGTTTTCATGATGCAACCCATGCCTTCAGAAAACGAGGGCCCGCCCGTTTCATAATTCAAAGATCTGATAGAGAACCGTAAAGACGGCATCCACCAGGATGATCAGAAAGATTCCGGTGACCACCGAGGAGGTGGCGGCCTTTCCAACGCTGTCAGCCCCGCCGCGCACCTGAAACCCTCTCAGGCAACCCACACCGGCGATGATCAGTGCAAAGGCGAATGTCTTCAGGATGCCGGAAAAGACATCGAAGATCCCTATGGCGCCCTGAAGCTGCAGAAGAAACCCCTGCACGGTGAGACCGAGCCCCAGAACGCCCACGACGAGACCGCCAAGGATGCCCATGATGTCCGCATACAAGGCAAGCAAGGGGAGGGCGATGAGCAGGGCCAGAACCTTGGGCACAACGAGAAATCGTATCGGGTCCATCCCCATGGTCTTCAGGGCATCCACCTCTTCGTTCACCATCATGGATCCGATCTCTGCAGCAAAGGCGGACCCGGAGCGACCTGTCAAGAGGATCGCCGTAATGAGAGGGCCGAATTCCCTGGTTTGCGCCAGTCCCACCAGGTTGGCCACGTAGATGTTCGCGCCGAACTGCTTTAATTGTATGGCCGCCTGGAAGGCGAGAACCATACCCACGAGCAGGTTGACGATGGTGATCATGGGAAGGGCGTTCACGCCGTGGCCTTCGATCCCTCGGAACAGGTCACCCAGTCGTATCTTTCTTGGAAACCGCAGGGAATGAAATAGGGCGATCAGGATTTCTCCGATAAAGACCAGAATAAAGCGGGCATTCTGAAGGACAAGAAGGGTCTGTTCGCCAAGGGTCACAAATCGACTTGTCTTTTCTTTTTTCTTTGAATCATCCTTTGGACCTTGAGCCATGGCGTGCAGATCGACCATCCCGAGCATGTCTTTGATCTTTTCGTCCTCACCTGAAATCTCGAAAGAAATCCCTCTTTGATCACAGATACGCATAAGGGATGAGATCAGGACGATTCCCGAGCTGTCCATGAAATCGAGTCGGCTCAGGTCCAGAAGGACCTTTTTGCACTGAGATTCCTCATGGAGAATGGATTGGATCTTGTGAAAGGGGTCGTTTCCATCCTCAACAAGCAAACTTCCTTCACAGGAGATTTCCAGTCGCCCATCCTGAGCATGGAATCTCTTTTGGATAGACAATTCTTTTCTTTTCAAAGAAAAACGGCCCGAGTTCTCTTGTTTCACTTCAGATCCCATGGAAAAATCCATTTCAGAAGGGAACATGAAATACAGATCAAAAAGCAGTTCTTGAACAAAAGGGCTTTGTTAAAGTAGTACTTTCAATTCATGGATTAATGAATCGTGTATCAACAAGAAATGGAAAATGTGATCCTTTTCGAGCCTGTTCGGAAACCCTGTATATAGCGTCTGATAAGATATATTATGTAAACTTGAAGATATTCCTCTTTATCGCGGGTGTTTACATGCCCCGTTCCATGGGGCTATCGTCCCTTTCCCCTGGGTTCGCCCTTCTCTATTCATGACCCCCCTTCTTCAAATCATCCACAATCCCGAGTATCGTATTGATCCGATTGGGAGGTGATGCCTCTTTCATGAGTTTCTCAAAGGTTTCTTTATCCAGGTTTGACTCCAGGTACGAAACGATATCAAAGATCTGCCACCAGCAATCCCTGATCTTGAAGCATGGGGTTTCCTGGGCAGGCTTCAGACAGTAACGCAATGGGACAAAATGCCCTAACCTTCCACAGTAGACCTCCCTGTCCTCGGGACTCGTTTCCTCCGGCCTTTTTGCTTTTCCTTTGTTCTCCCGATTCATGGGATCCCCCTCGGCACAATCATAGCCCAAACAGAAATACCCCGCCACAGTGTGACGGGGTATTTTTTATCATTGTACGATTCAACAACGGCAAGGCTCGTTCAGGCCGATTTACTTCACTTGCTCTTCAGAAGAGAAGGTTTCGGGAAATCCTTGAAAACGGACTCAGCCCTTTCCAGCTCCTCGTCCGGCAGTTCATAGTCATCAAGCTGTTTTTCAAGAAACCGCTCGTAGGAACCCAGATCGATCAACCCGTGACCGCTCCAGTTGAAGAGAATCACCTTTTCCTTGCCCTCTTCCTTGGCCTTTTTCGCCTCATCCACCACACAGGCAAGGGCCTGGTTCGTTTCCGGTGCCGAGATGAATCCCTCGGAACGGGCAAAGAGGATCCCGGCCTCAAAGCTCTCGGTCTGGTAGTAGGCTTTGGGTTCCACAAGCCCCTCTGAGACGAGCTGGCTCACGGCTGGCGCCATCCCGTGATACCGCAGACCGCCGGCATGGATCGGAGGCGGAACAAAGGCATGCCCGAGGCTGTGCATGGGGATGAGAGGCGTGAAGCGGGCCGTGTCGCCGTGATCGTACACAAAGGGCGCTTTTGTCATGGTGGGACAGGCCTTGGGCTCCACCGGATTGATCTGGATCTCTTTTCCGTTCAGTTTGTCCAGGATAAAGGGAAAGCTGAGACCGGCAAAGTTGCTTCCTCCTCCTGCGCAACCGATGATCACGTCAGGGTATTCGCCGATCTTGTCCATCTGTTTCTTTGCCTCCAGCCCGATGACGGTCTGGTGGAGCATCACGTGATTCAGCACGCTTCCAAGGGAATACCGTGTGTCTTCCCTTTGCACGGCATCCTCGATGGCCTCGCTGATGGCAATCCCCAGCGACCCGGGAGAGTCCGGGTCCTGCTCGAGGATGGCGCGTCCGGACTTGGTCTCCTCACTCGGACTCGGGATGCAGGTCGCCCCCCAGGTCTCCATCATGGTGCGCCTGTAAGGCTTCTGCTGAAAGCTGATCTTGACCATGTACACCTTGCACTCCAGGCCGAACAGTGCACAGGCAAAGGCAAGGGCGCTCCCCCACTGTCCGGCGCCGGTCTCCGTGGCGATCCGCTTGATGCCGAAGACCTTGTTGTAATAAGCCTGGGGAACCGCTGTGTTCGGCTTGTGGCTCCCGGGAGGGCTCACACCTTCATTCTTGAAATAGATACGTGCAGGTGTATCAAGGGCCTTCTCCAGAGCCTCTGCCCGGTAGAGAGGCGACGGGCGCCAGATGCGGTATTTCTCCCGGACTTCCTCGGGGATGTCGATCCATCGCTCCTGGCTGGCTTCCTGCTCCACGAGGTTCATGGGGAAGACCGGTGCCAGGTCACCCGGCTCCAGTGGCGTACCATCCCCTCTCAGCGGCGGGTTCATCTTGATGTCGGCCATGATATTGTACCATTGCTTCGGGATGTCCTGTTCGTCCAGAAATACCTTTTTCTGCGCCATGGTTCTCACCTCCATCCAGGTCGTGCGGATGTTCTTTTCCCATTCATAACAAAAATACGGTCGAAGCCGGCTCGTCAATCGAGTGCCCGGCAACGTAACAAACCCACATGTGTAAGTCAACAATCTGGCCTTTTTCCCGGATCTCCGGTAGGATTTTTCCGTTCTGATATAGACGCATACGTCCAGCCGCCGGTCCTCGGCCAGCAGGTGTTGCCTTGACAGCCCGTCATCGAGCAAGCAAGCGAAACGAAAAAGGGCGCCCCCTTTCCACGGACGACTGCCTCGCCTTTGATATGGGCGGGACCTTCACGGATATCGTCCGCATCCACAGGGGCCAACTCCACATTCTCAAGGTATTCACGCAGCCCGACGCTCCTGTCCGGGCCGTGCAGGAGGGGATCGCCCTGTCCGTGCCCGATCCGCCGCAAAGGATCCTTCACGGCACGACCCTGGCCACCAACACCCTGCTTGAAAGGAAGGGTGCGCGAACCGCCCTCCTTACAACAAGGGGGTTCGAGGACGTTCTCGAGATCGGGAGACAGACCCGCCCT
>CAZSUQ010000049.1:0-14127 GCA_964609935.1 uncultured Thermodesulfobacteriota bacterium
GATACAGCGTCCCCTGGCAACGCAGGTCATCGGCGGCCTCGACTCTTCCATGTTGCACACGTTGATCGAGCATCCGGTTCAGTATTGCATGGTTGAGTCGAAGGATGAGAAGGCGGGGTGAAACAGATCTTTGTCGGAAAGCTCAAGGCCACAGGCCAGGGAAGACATAACAAGGAGATCAAAGATGAAGAAGCTTACCTCTGTCAGGATCCTTCGGGCTCTTGTATTGGAAGGGGGGAGGCTTTTCAATCGTATCCGGGCTTGAGTTTTACCAGAATCAGGTAGAAGACGATGGAGGCCACCAGCCAGATCTCCTGCATGAGCCATGCGATATTGTGCCCGTTGAAGTGAAAGATCACGGGATTCCAGCTGTATTCCACAAACTCCCACCCATCGTTGAACGTGCTCGATAGTTCCACGGCCAACTCGGACACCTGCCCCCACACGATGAGCACGATCAATTCTGGCCACCGGAAACGCTCGAACACGGGTTTACGGCATATTCCACGGACCAGCCAGATGCCGATCACGAAAAGAAGCCCGTCCCACAACGTGTGGGAAATCATGAACACCGAATAGTGAACGATCAGCGGCCGGATCCACACAACAAGGGGTATGGAGGTGGACTCCCCGCTCAGAACGAAGATGGGGATCTCCCACGTCAATCCCACCAGCACCCCGATCCAGAAGAAGTGCCAGGTGAATCGATCGATCCGGCCCGTTTTGAACAGGAAGTAAAAAAGGACAGGAGAAGAATACCCCACCATCAGATCAAGGTAGTAATAGGCTTCTCTGAACATCTCAAACACGGTAAACTCTCCGGGAACGGGTTGTCAGCCTTTCGTAAAAACATCGATCCTCAAGGGAATCATGATTCGAATCCGAATATTCCATGCCGTATTATACATACTGATATGTGGCTGCGGGTCAACCCCTGAGGAGAGAAGCGATTTCGCTCCCTCCTCGGGCACCACCTATTACATCAGCCCTTCCGGAGACGACTCGGCCATCGGCACTTCGCTACGGGAAGCGTGGCAGACCATCGACAGGGTCAATGCTCACCCCTGTAAACCCGGCGACAGCATTCTGTTTGAAGGGGGTATGACGTTCGTCGGCTCCCTCTTCTTCGACGCCTCGGACCAGGGGACGCCTGAACACCCAATTACCGTAGGCACATACGGAAAGGCCCGGGCCGAGATTCATTCCGGAAGCAACATCGGGCTTTATGCCCACGACACCGCTGCTATCCGGATCAGGGACCTGGTTTTCGCCGGCTCGGGACGTGACGATCCCGCCGGGGCCGACGGCATCTCGTTTTACACGGATGCCGACGATGGAACCCGGCTGGAGCACATTCGGATCCACAACGTGGATATCAGTGCCTATCGCGGCGCAGGGATCGACATCCGGGCCGGGCACCCGAGCGGCAGCGGCTTCAAGGACGTTCGCATCACGAACTCCGTGGTTCACGACAACGGGGACAGGGGGATCTCCTCCTCCGGGTACTGGCCGCCCGACCCTGCCAATCGACCGCACCGGGAGTTCTATGTGGGCTACTGCAAGGTCCATGACAACCTTGGCATCGAGACCAAGGACTCGCACACAGGGAACGGGATCGTGCTCTCCGCAGTGGACGGCGCAGTCATCGAATATTGTGAAGCCTACAACAACGGGGCCCTCAACAGCGGTTCCGAGGGCGGCCCCTTCGGGATCTGGGTGTGGGAGGCGAACAACGTGGTCATCCAGTTCTGCGAATCCCACCACAACAGGACCAACAACGGAAAGGACGGGGGCGGCTTCGACCTTGACGGCGGGTCTGCCCGGTGCATCCTGCAGTACAACTACTCCCACGACAACGACGGGGCCGGCTACGGCCTGTTCCAGTTCTTCGGTGCAAGCCCCTACAGGGACAACGTCATCCGTTACAACATCAGTGAGAATGACGGCCTTGCGGGCTACGGGGCCATTCACTTCTGGTCCACCCTGTCGGGCGGCGGGATCCGGAACACGGAGATCTACAACAACACTCTTTATGTCTCATCCGGCACAGGGGGCGCAGGCATCCAGGATCTGCCTTCCTTTTTGAGCTTTGTCCGGAACACCGGGGTCTACAACAACATCATCGTGACCGAACCCGGCAAGAAGGCCCTTCGCATACCACGCACCGGCGGCGGCTGGCGTTTCAGGGGAAACTGCTACTGGACTTACGGCGGCCCCATTGAGATCGAGTGGAGCGGCACCTCTTATGCGAGCCTTGCGGAATGGCGTTCGGCAACAGGCCAGGAAAGGATCGGTTTTGACGAGGTTGGGATCGAGGCTGACCCGGCCCTCACAGACCCCGGCAACGGGGGCACCGTGGGAGATCCCACCCAATTGCCCACGCTCTCCGCCTACAAGCTTCGGACCGCTTCCCTCCTGATCGATGCAGGCCTGGACCTGGCGTCATTGTTTGACATGGATCCGGGCCTCCATGACTTCTATGGGAACAGCATTCCCCGGCTGCATGGGTACGACGTGGGCGCGCATGAGTTTGATCAGAGCCCGAATCAGGGGATTCATACGGAATAGAGACCCTGCCTAGTATCCCTCAACGTACGGAAGGTAAAACTGGCAGGCAGACTCCCTTTTGCGATAGAATGAATAAGAGATGAAGCTGTTCGGAATGGTCAGAGCGTTTTGTATGAAACTTCGTGGCAAGAATGGTGGAAGAGCGGAAGATTCGGGTTGTAAAAACAAGAAGGGGGAAGAGCGTGAAACGATTCGGCCTTTTGTTGACTGCTTTGACATTGACAGCGGCTCTGCTCACCGGTTGTCCGCCCGCCTCGGACATGAGCTACCTCAACAACGGGGTGATCCAGATCGGCGTGGACCTGAACAAGGGCGGCACCATCACCTTTCTTGCCGATGCGAACAACCTGAACGTGAACCTGATCAACTCGGCCGACCTGGGAAGGGAGGTCCAGCAATCCTATTACTCGGGACCCCAACCGTACGGAGACCCGCATCCGTCATGGCCGAACTGGCCCTGGAACCCCATCGGCGCGGGTGACTGCTACGGGAACCCGGCACAGGTTCTGGAGCACACCAACGACGGCACCACGCTCTACGTGAGGAGTGTCCCCATGCAGTGGGCGCTGAACAATGTCCCCTGTGAATGCACCTTTGAGAAGTGGATCGATCTGGACGGGAGTGCGGCAAGGGTTCGCTATCGGTTGAACAACAACCGTTCCGACACGACCGTCTACCCGGCCATGCACCAGGAGCTGCCAGCCGTGTACACCACGGACAGGTTCTACCGTCTCTTCACCTATACCGGAGGCAGCCCCTTCACCTACGGACCGATGGAACAGATCGAGAATTCCGGCCCGCCCTGGGCCTATTTCGTGGGAACCGAGAAGTGGGCGGCCCTGGTCCAGGACAACGACTGGGGCCTGGGGATTTACAACCCGGGTGCACAGCAGTTCACGGCCGGGTTCCACGGCACGCCCGGGTCAGGGAATCCCGCGGGATCGTCGTGCGGGTACATCGCTCCCCTGAGAACCGAGGTGATCACCCACAATATCGTGTATGAATATACCTGCTATCTTATTCTGGGATACCTGAATGACATTCGAAACTACGTGTACAGCAACCCGCCCTAAGAATCCGTTTCCACCCGGCCCTCATGTTTCACCGGACTGTCGGTGTTTGATTTGTCGGGTGCTGTCATGGGTTTCCCCAAAGGACAGCCATATCTCCGCTACTTGGACTTCCACTTGGCGTCCTTGAGTGCCTTGACAAAAGGATTGTTCGGATCCAGGCTGTCCGCCTTCTTCTCGGTCCGATCCTTCTTCTTTCTGTCCGGCGGACGTTTGCCCTGATCGGCCTGTTTCTTTGACTCCCTTTTGGGAGAGTCCGTACCGGCCTCTTTCTTTTGGGCCCTGTCCGGTGAGCCCCGGCCGGATCGCGCGCTTTCCGGGTCCTTTCGCATGGACAGCGCGATCCGCTTTCTTTCCAGGTCAACCTCCAGCACGGCCACAATGACCGTCTGGCCGACCTTCACAACCTCTCCGGGATCCTTTATGAAGCGGTCCGCCAGCTGGCTCACGTGGACCAGCCCGTCCTGGTGCACCCCGATGTCCACGAATGCACCGAACCGCGTAACATTGGTGACCTTGCCCGGCAGGCGCATGCCGATGGCCAGATCCTCCATGGCGTGCACACCCTCTGCAAAGGAAAAGGCCTCAAAGGATTCTCGCGGATCGCGTCCAGGCTTGGCCAGCTCTTCGAAGATGTCCCGGATCGTGGGCAGGCCCACCTGCTCCGAAACGTAGCTTTCAGGTTGGATCTGCTGTAACCGCTCCGGATCCCGCACTAGGTCCGTTTCCCGGCAGCCCAGGTCCCTGGCCATGTGGTCGACCACGTGGTAGCTCTCCGGGTGAACGGCGCTGGCATCCAGGGGGTTGTCCCCGTCCACGATGCGGAGAAACCCGGCGGACTGCTCAAAGGCCTTGGGCCCGAGCCTGGGGACCTTCTTCAGTTCCTTTCGATTGCGGAAGGGGCCGTGCGCGTTTCGGTGGTCCAGGATGTTCTTGGCCAGCTGGGGGCCGAGTCCGGAGACATAGGTGAGCAACTGCTTGCTGGCCGTGTTGATCTCCACGCCCACCGCGTTGACACAGCTCACCACCACGTCATCCAGGCTCTGCCGGAGCTCGTTCTGGTTCACATCGTGCTGGTACTGGCCCACGCCGATGGATTTCGGGTCGATCTTGACCAGTTCTGCCAGAGGATCCTGCAGCCGGCGTCCGATGGAGACCGACCCCCGCACCGTAACGTCCTGGTTGGGAAACTCCTCGCGGGCCACCTCAGAAGCGGAATAGACGGATGCCCCGCTCTCGTTCACCATGACGATGTGGGGGTTCCCCTCGAGGGTGAGCTCCCTGAGAAAAGCCTCGGTTTCCCGCCCTGCCGTGCCGTTTCCCACGGCCAGGGCTTCCGTGGAAAAGCGGGCGCAAAGCGCCTTGATCTTTTCTGCGGCCCCCTCCCGGTCACGGGCACCGGTGTGCGGAGATATCAGGTCGTGGTGAAGGAGCTTTCCCTGGGGGTCCAGGCAAACGACCTTGCAGCCCGTCCGAAACCCCGGGTCGATGGCCAGCACGTTCCTGCGGCCGAGCTGCGGCGCCAGAAGAAGCTGCCGAAGGTTCTCTGCAAACACCCGTATCGCTTCCTCGTCCGCACGCTTCTTGGCGGCCAGGCGGAGCTCTGTTTCCATGGAAGGGGCGAGCAGACGCCGGTAGGCATCCCGGGCAGCCATGCAAACCTGTTCGCCGCTGGCATTGTCCGCCTTGAGAAAGCACTTCTCGAGAAGGGCCTCCCCCTCCCCTTCCGACGGCTGGAAGGCCAGGCTCAAGACCTTTTCCTCCTCGCCCCGCCGCATGGCAAGGATCCGGTGTGACGGAACACTGGAAACCGGCTCCTCCCATTCAAAATAGTCGCTGAACTTCTGTCCTTCCTTTTCCTTGTTCTTGACCAGACGGGAGCGGATGACGGCCTTCTTCTCGAAGAGCGCCCGGAGCTTCTTCCTGGCCCCGGCATCTTCGTTCATCCACTCGGCCATGATGTCCCGGGCGCCAGCAAGGGCTTCTTCCTCGGATGCAACGCCTTTCTCCTCGCTCAGAAACTCCGATGAGGCTTCCTGCAGGTCGTTTTCATCCTTCAGGAGATCCTGGGCAAAGACCCGTTCCGCAAGGGGCTCGAGCCCCTTCTCGCGGGCAATCATGGCACGGGTCCTTCGCTTGGGGCGGAAGGGAAGGTAGATGTCCTCGAGTACGCTCAGGGTTTCCGCGGCGTGGATCTTTCCCTTGAGCTCATCCGTCAGAAGCTCCCGCTCCTCCAGGGACTTCAGAATGGACGCGCGCCGCTCGTCCAGCTCCTTCAACCGCGAGAGCCGGTCGCGAATGGTGGTGACCATGACCTCGTCGAGACTCCCGGTGGCCACCATGCGGTAGCCGGAGATGAACGGGATCGTGCCCCCTTCGTCGAGCAGGGCCCACACCGCCCTCACCTGATCCGGGCGGATGGAGCACTCGGAAGCGATCTTTAGGTAGTAGGCTTCGTTCATGAAAGAAAATTCTAACAAATGCGGTTGAGGAAAGGAACGGAATGTTTGAAAGTATTCTCCCCTTCATGTTACGGTCTAATTTTTTCCGGATTCGAGAGATCAGGAGTTACGATGAGATTGGGAAGACGATTCAAGTCCTTGGCATATACGTTTTGCTTGTCCATGAGTTTTCTGTTTCTTGTTCCACAAGCAAGCCTGGCCTTTCGCCCATACAAGACAACAGACGCAGACGTTGTGGCTCCCGGCGTTCTTCAAATCAAGCTGGGAGGAAGTTACACGGAGAACAGGGTTGAGGATGCCAGGGAAAGCAAAGTCAGGATTCCATTGTCCTTGAACGTGGGGCTTCCGAGAGTGAGCATCTTTCGGGATGCGGAAATCGTGGTGGGGGGAAAGGGGATTTCATTGACGAGACCAAAGGGGACGGGTTCCACGCAGACACAAGACAACTGAGTGACATGAGCCTGGCTCTAAAGAAGGTCTGGGCAAAGGGCAACGGATGGAAACCAAGCATTGGCTCAGAAACCGGTCTGCTCTTTCCCACGGGCAAGGGCGACCGTGGAGTGGATGTGGAGGTCTTCGGCATTCTCACATGGGAGCGCGAAAAGCTCAGCGTGCACACGACCCTTGGGGGTGCAGCGCTTCAGGTCGTAGACAGCGAAGAGGTCTCGGCTGAAAGGCACACGAGAGCCGCTGTTTTTTGGGGCATGATCGCCGAGTATTCGATTCGCCAGGGTTTTCGAGTGGGCATTGAATACTTCCTGGAAAAGGTGGAAACAGAACCTTTTGTGAACCAGGTCATGGTCGGGTTGCGCTGGGATGCCTTTTGGGGGATTCGATTCGATGTCGCCGGACTCGCAGGCTTGAATGAACAGAGCGATGACTTCGGTGCAACGCTCGGCCTGACATACGCCTGGGGAGAAGAGAAACAGGAAGGGGCCGAGTAAACCTGCCGCGAAAGCTCATGACGATATCGTCATGAGCCATTCAACGTGTACCGATCATCCACTTCGGTTACGATCCCCTCGCTTTTCAACTTCTCAAGGTGGCTGGCCAGGATGGCCGCCCCGGGAAACATGTGCTGGGACGGGCTGCGAAACATGTCCGGCAGAAGATCCCGAAAGGTCTTCGGGCCGGGCTCGAGGGATTCCAGCAGCCGCTCCTCCCGCTTGTTCACCCTCCTCTCGAAAACCTCGATGACCTCCAGGGGATTTTCGATCGCATCCCCGTGGGAAGGGATGATCAGATCCGGATCCAGTGCCCTGTATTTCCCCAGGCTCTCCAGGTATCCTCCGGCTCCCCCTGAACTGGGCGTGTAAAAGGGCACCTCCATTCCCACCATGTCCCCCACGAACAGGACCCCCTGGTCTCGCTCGTAAAGCGAGATGTGCCCCGGGTGGTGGCCGGGCGTGTGGATCACCTCAAAGATCGCCTCGCCGCACGCCAGGGTGTCGCCCTCTTCAACGGTCTGGTCCGGGTCGGTCTCGCTGATGGGGCAGAAGGACCTGTAGAAGTCCAGGATGTCCATGGTTTCCCCTGGGAAATACCTGGGCACGAGATGTGAATCAAAGATCCGGTTGAGCAGGGTGTTGTCCCGAAGGAAAGGGGCGTCCACCACGTGGTCCACGACCCTGACCCCGGGGACCAGGTTACGGAAGTGGGCAATGGCACCCATGTGGTCCGCATGGGTGTGCGAGATGATCACGGTGTGTATGTCGTGGATGTCCAGTCCCTCTTCTTCGAAGAGGGATCGAGTCTGGTTGATGTTCTGCTCCCCGCCGCCACCGATCTCCAAGCAGGACAGTCCCTTTGAATCACGGACCGCCACGATGCTGGAGGAATCCACGAACCCTTTTTTTTCGACCTTGAGAAAATGGATATCCTTCCGGATTTCCATCTATTGCGCCTCCCCCTCACGCCTCCCGTTTTCGCACCCACCAGCGTTTCCATGCCGCGATGGTGGCCAGAGGGACTAGGAACAGGATGACAAATCCGTGCACTCTCGCGGATGTGCCCGAGCCGGCCCCACCTGCATAGGCGCCAGGAGCCACACTGCAAATGGGCCCGGCGCAGTTCTCTCCGAATCGCGGCGCAAAGTACTGGCAGTAGATCTCTCTAGTAAATTTTGTATATCCACTGCTGCTCAGGTGGAGGCAGTCCAGATCTTCGCTGGCCACATAAGAGGAAGGGCTCCACTGGAAGATGTTCGGGCTTCCGGGATTGCCCTGCCCTGTACCAAAAAGATTGAGGGCGCTGGCCTCGGGATAGTCATTGGCGATACGCTGCTGGGCCGCAAGGATTTCCTGAAACAGCGGGGTAACCTCCCACGGCAAAACCAGACCGAAGTAGTTGAAGGCAAACAGAAGGCAGAATTCCGACTTGTCGTACTTCAGGATGTCGTAACCCGTGAAGACGATGTCCAGGTCCGGGCGTACAGCAAGGATCTGGTCCACGATGTAGCGAAGGTCGTCTTCGATCTGGGTGAAGATAGCCGAGCCCGCGCCACCGTAACCGAACGCGAAGTCGTTGCCCCCCAGACAGATCGCAACAACCTCAACCGATGGCGTGATCGCCAGGGTGTTGAGGACGAGAGTGAGTGCTCCGCCCAAATCGCTGGCATAGGCATCGGCCGTAGCGCCCGGAACGGACAGGTTGAGCACATCCCAGTCCCCGTGACCGTTATTGTTGAAATGGGTGTTCAGGGGGTCGGGCATGGACCATCCCCAGCTGTCACCGATCATCACGACCTTTGTGGCTGCCATGACCGAACTGTTCGCAGCACCGAAGGAAATGAGGATCCCAAGTGTCAGACAGATGAAGAGCACTTTCTTCATTTCTTTCCTCCTTCTTTGAAGTTGATAACCTGATCGTTTTTTCAGAATATGGAAAACCTTTAGATCCTTCCCCTGTTTGGCAGTTTCCTCACTCCCTTCCTCAGAAGCAAAGCGACCAGCGGAAGAAGAAGAAAGACAGCCCCGTTCCATTTTGCCGATTCCAGGGATGCGCTCGCGCCGACCTTCGCCGTGGCGGCGACACCCCAGGACTGCGGTGGATCGTCGGGTGTGGACGCACGGCAGTCGTCATCGATCCCGTTGTTCGGGATCTCTTCTGCAGCAGGGTTGATGGAGGGATCGGCGTCGTTGCAGTCCACACCGCCGCAGGCCTGGTCCGTGAATCCATCGCCATCTACGTCCGTGGTGCAGGCGAACTGTGGAACAAAGTAGGCGTCGTAGATCGCCTGGGTGAAGATCCTGTATCCGGCCTCGTTGGCATGGATGCAGTCCGTCATGTATTCCATGGGTGTCGGAAGGCTCACGTCCGGTGCAGAGGGGATCCCGGCGGCGGCCTGAAGAGTGCCCCACAGGCCGAGCGTGTTCACGTTGCTGAATTCCGTTGCCATGTCCAGCTGTGCGGCGCTGATCTTGAGGAACTCCAGGTTTATCTGAAGCGTGGTGATCAGCACGCCGCGAAACACCTGCAGCGCCAGGAGCACGCACTCCGGGGTGTCCTGCCAGTTGGTGAAGTCGTATCCCACGAACACGATCTTGATGTCTGGACGCGCATCGATAACCGGATCGAGAAACACCCGATACACGTTTCGGAGCCGCTGGTCCCATCCGGACTCATCCCCGGCCTGCCAGTCTGTCATCATATCGTTTCCGCCCAGGGAGATGATGAGCCATTCCGCATCCGTATTCGCCGCAACGATGCCGGCCAGAAGGCCCGGATCGTCAGCGTAGTCGCGTGCAAGACCTCCGTGGAACGCCTCCACCTGCACGGTGAGGTCCGGCCTGCCATTATCAATAAAGGTGTCGTTCCAGACGAGTCCGGCCAGCGCCGCCCAGCTGTCTCCGGCAATGATGACCTTGTCGCCTGCCATTGCAGGAGAACCGCCCACACATGTCAGGGCAAGGACCAGGGCAATCCCCAGAACGGTCTTCCGAGCTATCCTTGGGTTCAGGTTCGTCACGGGTCTCTCCTTCTCGCTTTCATGCTCCTTCAACGATGCGTTGCATCTCCTGCTCGCCGTACGTGAGAAAGCGCTTCATGGTGTCCACCGCCCTTTCCACATCAGAGTCTTTGATGGCCCCATACAACTGCCTGTGAAAGTCCATGGTTATTGCCTTCTTGTCTTCAGTCCCCCTTGCAAAAAACCGGGTCAGGAGATTGATGTAAAGATGCTTGAACGAGTTGACCAGAAGCGGAAAAACCAGATTTTCCGAGGCCATGGCAATCTGGTGGTGCACAGAGAAGTTGACCTCGGCGATCCTGGGAAGATCATGAAGGTCCATTTCTTCCTCTTGCTTGATAAGATGGCGGAAGTCACGGAGATGATCTTCCGTGCGGTTCAAGGCGGCAAGCTTTGTGCTTTCCACCTCAATGAGCCACCTCAGTTTCGTCACGTCATTGAGCAACCTGGGGGTAAGCTCGCCCTGCTGATAGCGAAACAGCGATGTCAGGAGATTCACGGACCCTTTTGTCCGATAGTCATTGACCACAGCTCCTGTTCTTGGAATCAATGTTACCAAACCCTTGTATTCCAGGTCCAACAGGCTTTCATGGATCACGGGCCTGCCCACGCCCAGCATCATTGCAAGTTCCCTCTCGGGCGGGAGCTTCTCGCCGATGGAAAGCTTTCCGGAGAGGATGAGTTCCTCGAATCGGGCAATGCACTCATCCTTGAGGCTTTTCTTTTGGATCGGTTTCAACAGATTCTGCATAACCTTCCTCTTCAGATTGAACGCACCCTTTTTACACGGTGGCGCTCTCGCTTCTTACTTCCTCTCAAAGGCCATATGGCTGGTGGTATTACCAGAAGCCTTAAGTATATCTAACCCCGATCAGACCCAACTTGTCAACAAAAAAAATGGGGTCCTATTCGAACACTGCCTTCCACGTGACGTCCGGGTGCCAACTACCTGTTTCTTTGGCGCTTTCCGTTACGGAGAACCGCAGGACCATCACCCTGCCGTCCACGTCCGAGGCTTGCCCCTGGATCTGATAGCCGTCAGGCGCGGTTACCTCCACACCCTGAAAAGTGTAGCTGTCCGGCACGTAAAGGGTAACCCGGTGCTCAAAAGGCGCGTGCGCGGTCCCGATGGATCCCTCCTGTACGCCGGTCAATGTTCTTGTCCCGGCATTCCACTCAACGGACCGAATCACCCCCACGCCACCGATCACGTGCCGGTTCGTGCCGAGAAGTTGCGGACGGGCGAGCTTCCTGCGCAGCGCCACCACACGCGGCGTCCTTGCAGGCACGGTCATAGAGAACTCGCCGCTTGCCTCACCCAGAAACTCCTGGGTCCAGAACTCGAAGGCCAGGTACACGGCATCCGGGTCGAGTTCCATGGCGTCGAAGTCCGCCCCGATGACCCGTTCCGCGTCATCCATGAACGCATAGGGAGACCGGGTCAGGTCCAGGTTGATGCCCCAGTTGAGGAGACCGAGGACGTGATAGGGCTCGTCAAAGTCATCCACGGTCATGGACCAGACCTCAGGGAACTCGCGCTGGAACAGATCCAGGGGGCGCCCGGACGTGCCGTACACGGGCAGAATGCGGCGAAGGTTGTCCACCGCCTCGGAGGACAGGTCCACGATGCGGTCCCCGATCTTCACGACACCGCCCTGCAGGGCCACCGCTGTGGTGAAGGTGCTCGACTCGTTCAACGTCAGGGGCGGGATACTCGTATCCCTGTGAGCGCGGTAGAAGGTCAGGTCCGGGTGGTTCAGCCACACGCGTCCGTGCAGGTAGTAGCGGCGCACGCTGTCCCTGTACATGGGCTTGAGCCCCTGGTTGAGAAAGTAGCCCCCCAGGGAGTAGGGATCATCGCTCTCCCCTTCCCAGGCCGGCATGGTGTCCAGGGTAAGACGAAGCGAATCGATGAGCCCGTAATTCCACCCCACGATGGCCACGTTGAGAAAGAACACATCATTGCCCAGGGTATCCCGGACGAGCTGCACCCCCTTCTTGTAGAACTCGCCCCGGGTGATGTTGGACTCATGCCAGTTCTCGGTGAGGGCTGCCGTGTAGCCGAAGTCGAGCTTTACCCACTCGGCGCCCCAGTCGCGAACATGCCCCACGATCTCGCCAAGGTGCTCACGCGCGTCAGGCCTGGAGAGATCAAGGGCTCGAAGATCGTCACCAAAAAGACCTCCAAAGATCGGGTCGCAAAACCACTCCGGATGATTCGCCAGGGTTTCGGATCCCTCCTCTGCGTTGAATGCCTGGATCCAGAGCCCTGGGATAAAGCCGAGATCCCTGGCCCGGGCAAGCAGCCACTCGATACCGTTCTGATCCCCATGGGAGGGAAACCGGTCTTCCCGGACCCACCAGTCGCCGATGTTCACCTCCCACCCGTCATCGATCTGGAAATAGTTCATTCCCCAGCGCCGAAGCTCCCGGTCGGCAAAGTCCATGTTGGCCACGATGATCTCTTCGTTGATGTCGGTGCCGTAACCACCGGAGGAGCCGCTGCCCGACCAGGAGTTCCAGCCCGCCGGGACCTTCATCTCCGGATGGCGCTCCAGCCAGGTTTCGATCCCCAGCCAGGCCTTGAGCCGATCGGCATAGGTTTCCAGAGCAACGTGAGGGGTTTCCTGCTGCGCATCAAGGATCATGAGCTCGGATGTGAGCGACTGGTTCGCACCAAGGATTTTTGCCGGCTCATACTGGGAAACCGCCTGCAGAACCTGCCCTGCTTCCTTGCCGGAGCCGAAGACCGGACCGCTGTAGACCAGGGGTTGAGCCATTTCGTACGTCAGGAACCCCACAGACAGGGAGTCCCCGGTTTCCTGGTTGAAGATGAGAGAACTCCAGTTGGACAGGCAGGGCAGTGTACCCGGCAGGATCGGAACCATGATCTCCAGGTAGTTGAGAACCCCGTTGCTCAGCACCCTGAGGTGGCTGTTCTCACCGAAAAAGAGGTTTGCGCTGTCCGTCTCGGAAAAGAGGGGATAGATCGCCCCGACCTTGATGTCCTTGCTCGCGGTGTTGAGCACACGAACGTGGGAGAGAACACAACTCGACCCGGCCAGAAGCGTAAAGGTCTGGGCAATGGCGGGTGAATCTTCCGTGGGGCCGCGATGGACGGTGACCGACATCCCTTTGCCGAGCACATTGGATGCCTTTTCCGAGACCCACCGGTCAAAGGGAAGATCACTGCTCGACCACCGATGCGCAGGAACGAGCACATGGGAGTAGACCATGGAAGAGGCGTTGCCGATCAACGGGACCTCCGCACCCTTCCTGCTGTCTGCATCCTTGAATATGGCGAACAGGCCCTCCTCCAGTGCATATTCCAGGCGAACCCGGGGGTTTCGAATCACCAGGGTGTCCCCTTCCTGATAGACCTCCACCACCTCCCCGGCCGCCCCGGCCTCCTCTTTCCTGTCATCGCTGCTGCAGGCGAAAGTAGACACGAAAACGAGCATCACAAGGCATAGCCTGTAACCGGTTATGAATCTTCGCATCCTTTGTTTCCCTTTCTTTATCCTTCGCCGGTGGTGCAGCCCTGTGCCGCCTCTATGTAGGCCTGATCCTCCTCGCTCAGCACACCACTCCCATCCAGATCCGCGCCGCCGCACCCGCTGTTCCCGGCGTTGCATCTCGCGCCGCAGCCATGGCTGCCCCACGCCGCCTCGAACAGGCTCACATCTTCCCCGTCCACCTCGCCGCTGCCGTCCAGGTCCGCAGGAGCGCAGCCCCACTTCGCCCAGGTGCAGTCCAGGGTCTCCGGGCTGTGGATACACAAGGGAGCTTCAAACCACAGGCCGATGGACTTGATGTGAAACGGATCATGCCTCGAGTTCTCTGTGGGCCTCCACTGGTCGTCCGTCCCGATACACTCGTATCCGTCCCCCGCGCGGCGCACGGGGTAGGTCTCGCCGAACCGCTCCCGGTAGCGCTCCACCCGCCAGGGTGCCCGGTTCATGGTTGCGGCGAGCTTTCCCTCCACCGCTGCGGCGATCTCCTGGTCCGTGATGAGCGCCCTTTCCTGCGTGTCGTTCATCTTCAGGTACGCTTCGAGATG
>CAZSUQ010000050.1:0-14026 GCA_964609935.1 uncultured Thermodesulfobacteriota bacterium
CCACGTCGGCCCCTGCCGAGAAGACCGGAAAGGGGGTTCCCTTTTTCGGGTGGGTGAAGGTCTGCCCCGTCAGGATCATGCAGCCCACCTCCTTGTCCGCATCCAGTTCCTCCACCGCCTCGGCCAGTTCCAGAAAGATCTGCGCATTGGCCGCGTTGAGTTTCTCTGGACGATCAAAGGTAATGATCGCGTAACCGCCTTCCTTCTTCTCAACCTTGATCACCTCGTACGCCATGAACGTTTCCCTCCTTTCGTGAACAAAATCATCAATCGATAACCACCTACACCGAGTTCCACTCGTCCTGGATCACGGACGGAAGCTTGGCCGCCCTCTCCTTCCCGCTCATGAAGTCCAGGAAGCGGATCCCCTGCGGGTCGATTTGCTTGACCAGGTCCACCTCCTGGGTCGTGGGTGCCTCGGTCACCGGGCAGTCAGAAGGGATCTCCACCGCAAACCCCGTGTTGCCCGACACGTCCTCGGCCGTCACCCCCTTGTGGATCGAGAGGACCTTCCACTTGCCCCGCTCCACCATCTGCATCACACACAGGTTGGTCACCACGATCATGGGACCCGGTTGGAGCCCCTGGGCCGTGCGCTCCTCATCCGTGAGGTAGACCCGCGTCCCGGTGACGTAGTTCACCTTGGGGACAAAGACCATCTTCGAGTGGTTGGCAAAGTAGGCCACGCTCTTCCTGTGAAGCCCGAACACAACCGGGGCACCGGCCCCGCCGGGCAGCCTCAGGCCACGCGGTTTCATCTCGCCGGTGGGCTTGCCTTCGGCATCCTTCACGGGCAGGGCCAGCCAGGAGATGTTGATGTCTCCGTTGGCGTCCATCTGCGCGCTGGACACGGCCTCCACGTCTCCCATGCCCCGCAGGTGGAGCGCCTCGATGCAGTCGGTCATGGACCAGAGCCCTGCAGCGAACCGGGTGCAGGAGGCCTCGGAGGTGTGGAACCCGAGCTGGAACGGGAGGGGATCCACCCCGCTGTACCCAACGATGAACGCGTTCGGCGTGTTCGTGAGCTTGGCCAGAAGGTACGCTGCGTAGGCGAGCGGCGTGAAGGAGCCGAGGATGATGGCATCCCCGTCGTCGATGGTCCGGGCAAGGCTTGCCACCATCTGGTCCGCCGTCTCAAAGGTTTCCGCCTTCTCGTCCGTGAGTTCCTCGGGGAACTCGATGAGCACGGTGTTTCCAGCCAGGGCAACCAGCTTCTTCTTGGCGGTATCCCCGCCAGCCTTTTCCCAGTACGCTTCCTCGCTCTCGCCCAAGACCTGCGGTATGTACTCTGCGGCCTTCTTGGGATGAATACCCTGCACGTCCTGCATCATCTGAACCAGGTGGGCCGAATAGTACGGGACACAGCTGCACGGGCTGGCCCCGAAAGGCTGGTGAATGACCAGGTCCACATCGGTTCGAAAGAGCATGGTGGCTGATTTGCTCTCCCGGATCTCCTCGGCCGAGATGATCTCCTCCACGGTAACGATGACCTTCTTGGCAGCCATGGCCATGTGCATGTCCGAGGCCGACGTCCCGAACATCTGAACATTGCCCTGTTCATCGGCCCGCTGCGCGTGAAGGATGGCCACATCCGGCTCGATGGCCTGGATGGCGGTGAGCTCCTGGCCCGTGAAGGGGCAGGTCATGGTCTTGTAGAGCTCCGGCGCCTCTGCCACGATGTCCGAGCCCTTGGGGCCCTTGAACACAGCAAAGGGGAGGCCCGTGGCCGCGGCCGCGAGCCCCTTCACGATGCTGCAGCCCTCGATTTCCGTGAGCTTGATCAGGTTCTTTTCGGCAACCCTCCTGAAGTTGGATGGGAGGCCAAAGGCCTCCAGGCTGAGAAAGCTGAACACCAGGTGATCCACAGCCCCCCCTGCCAGAAGCCACTCCATCTCCCAGCCGCCCACGATGGACATGACCTTCAGACCCGAGACCTTCTGTCTCAGGATCTCCCGGATGATGGCCATGGGCTTGTTGCAGCTCCATCCGCCCCCGATGGCAACAAAATCACCGGACTTGATCTGGGAACCGATATCAGACAGCGTTCCCACCTTTGACATGAGCTTCACCCGCTTTTCCGCAGACATGGGACCCTCCTTCTTCTTTCACATGGTTGCAATACAGTTTCCTTGAAAGAAAACAATCAAAACCTTTTCACAAAAGCTCTCTCTTCAGGATCTTTCCCAGCGCGTTCCTCGGGAAGAAATCAGGGGCAACGAACACCACGTCCTCCAGGGACTTGAAGTGGGCCAGGCGGGCACGGACGAGCTCCTTGAACTCCTTCTCGCTCGCCTGGGCCCCGTCCCGAAGGACCACAAAGGCCCTGGGAACCTCTCCCAGCCTTTCGTGGGACACGCCGATCACGGCGACTTCCAGAACCCGTGGATCCGACAGCAGGACGCGTTCGATCTCCGCAGGAAAGACGTTGAACCCGCCGCGGATGATCATGTCCTTTTTCCTGTCCACGATGTGCAGGTGGCCCTCCGCGTCCAGGCGCCCCATGTCTCCGGTGGCGAACCAGCCCCCCTCGAGCGCTTCCTCGGTCTCCTCCGGCATGTTCCAGTACCGTGCAAGGGCCCGTTCCGCACCGATCCGGATCTCGCCCACCTCGCCCATGTCCGCGGGAAGCCCATCCGGGTCCGTGACCCCTAGCCGGATGTAGGGGAGCACACAGCCCACGGAGATCCCCTTTGGAGAGGACGCAGGGTCCTCGCAGGCCGCGATCAGGGAGATCTCGGTCATCCCGTAGCAGTGGATGATCCGAAACGTGAACCTCTTCTCGAACGCTCCCCGGAGTTCCAAAGAAAGGGGGGATCCTGCACAGATGCCGAAGCGTACTGAGCCCAGATCTACATCCGTCTGCTCCGACGCTTGAAACAGCATCCGGTAGATGGTGGGCACGGCTCCAAAGAAGGTCACGGCCTCTTCCCCGACCAGGGCAAGAAACCGCCCAGGCTCGAACTTCTCCATGATCACAACCGTGCCGCCCACATGAACCGCGAGCCCGGGATGGATGAGAAAGGCAACGAGCTGAAAGAAGGGAAGCGCTGCCAGGATCACATCTTCAGAGCTGAAATCGAGATGGCTGCGAATGCCGTCCAGGTGAAGCAATATGTTTTGATGCGTGTGCACGGCCCCCTTGGGAAAGCCGGTGGTTCCGGATGTATAGGCGATCACGGCTTCATCATCAGGGCCGAGGTCCTCGCCCGGCAGATCCTCGGGAGGCTCACAGAGAAGATCTTGAAAGGTTTGACGCTCCTGTTGATCACCCTTCCCCTGCATCCCCCCTTCGTCCACCACCTCAATCAGCGCCATTCGTCCATCCCGAACGGCTTCGGCCTCCTGCACGAGAGGGAGATAGGCCTCATGGGCAATCAGGGCAGCCGGTTTCGCATCGTCCAGGATGTAGTCCGCCTCCTCCTTCTTGAGCATGACGTTCAGGCTCACCGTGATGAGCCCGAGCTTCATTGCCGCATAGAAGGAGATCATGAACGGCGGTGTGTTGTGCATGAACAGGGCGAGACGATCCCCTTTCTTCAGGCCCAGCCGCCGGAGTCCTGCGGCCGTTCGGTT
Source organism: uncultured Thermodesulfobacteriota bacterium (assembly GCA_964609935.1). GTDB lineage: Bacteria > Desulfobacterota > DSWW01 > DSWW01 > DSWW01 > CAYTRL01. The sequence goes on from CAZSUQ010000050.1 coordinate 3,574, forward strand.
CACCCGTTCAAAAAGCTCGCCATAGGAAATCCTCTCGAGGCCGGAAACAACAGCGGTTTTTCCGGGATCACGGAGCGCGTGGCCCTCAAGGGTCTGGAAGATGTTCAAGACGCCGTCCCCCCTGGCTCGGTCCTGGAAGGCCTCCTGCATCTTCTCCACCTTGTTTCGGGACATGGGACACGTCCTCTTTGACACGGGGTTTGGGGTTCAGGACCCGGGTTACGGTCAAGAGCGCTTCTGCACGTTTTCCCGGATGAACTGTGTGATCGACTCAATGGAAGACCCTGAAGGGAAAACCTCAAGAACGCCCATCTCCTTGAGCACGGGAATGTCCTGCGGTGGGATGATCCCCCCCACGAGAACCGGGATCCTCTGTGCAATCTGCTCATGCATACCCTTCATGATCTCCGGAACGATGACGAGCTGAGCACCCGTGAGAAAGCTCAGCCCGATCAGGTCCACGTCCTCCTGCAGGGCCGTACGGATCACCTCCCCTGGCAGGGAAAAATGTGTGAAGACCACCTCCATGCCCTCGTCGATGAGCTTCCTGGCCACGTACCGCGCACCCCGGTCGTGCCCGTCGCAGTCCATCCGCGTGATCAAAACCTTGAGTGGACTTGTTTTCCCTTCCATCGCTCCCTCACAGCGTCATAGGAAGAACTGCTGAATCTTCGTCTTTTTGAAATATGAACGGCTCGGGGTTTCAGCGGGACTGGGAATTCTTCTCCGTCTCGCTCGCCTTAGGAACGCTGGAACCGGCTCGCTCGAACTGCGAAGAACCCCCAGTCCCGCTGAATGAAGCCTTTTAGCAGTTCTTCATGTGTCTCCAGCCGTAAGTTTCCTTCAGAACGTCCATCACCTCCTGCTGCGTACAGAATACCTTAACGGCCTCGATGATGGCGGGGATCAGTTCCTCCCCGTCTTCCAGGGCGATCTTCCGGATCTGATCCAGGTGTTCCTTCACCTTGTGGTTGTCCCTCTCCTTCTTGAGCTTCTTCATTCGCCGGACAGCCACCTTCTCGGTATCAGCCTCCACACGGAAAACGGGCCTGGGCTCCTCCTGGACCTGGTACTTGTTCTGGGCCCCCCGGGGGTCTGCCCCCTTCCGGATCCTTTCATGGGATCGGTAGGCCTCCTCTGCGATCAGCCCCTGGAGCCATCCCCGCTCCACGGCCTCCACGAACCCGCCCATCTCATCCATCTTCTCCACCAACGCGTTCGCCGCCTTCTCCATCTTGTGGGTGAGATCCTCCAGGTAATAGCTCCCGGCAAGCGGGTCTGTGACACAGGTCACATCGGTTTCGTGCAGAACGATCTGCTGGGTTCTCAGGGTGAGCAGGTGAGCCTCCTCGGTGGGGATGCCCAGGGCTTCGTCATAGGCACACACGTTCATGGAGTTGGTGCCGGCCATGGCGGCTGCAAGCGCGAGGATGGCGCCCCGGGCGATGTTGTTCAGGGGCTGCTGTGCGGTGTATGCCCCGCCGCTCGTGTGTACGTGCATCCGCGCGTAAAAGGCCTTTGGGTTGGTGGCCCCGAAGCGCTCCTTCAGGATCTTGGAGTACATCCTCCTCAGGGCGCGAATCTTGGCAATGTCCTCGAAGAGGTGCATGCCCAGAGAGATCTGGAACCCGAACCGGGGGGCGAAATCGTCCACGTTCAAACCGGCGTCCACGCATGCCTGGATGGTTGCAATGGCCCACTGCATGATGAAGGCGAGCTCCTGGACCGGTGTGGCCCCTGCCTCCCGCGCCAGGTAGGAGATGAAGTTCGTGGTGTTCCAGTAAGGCATTTCCCGGGTGCAGAAGCGGATCAGCTGGACCATCAGCTTGAGCCCGGAGCGGGGCGGGAACACGGGGTTCGGCATGCAGAAGCCTTTCATCGGCCAGTTCATGCTGTTCCCTCTCAGCCCTTCCCTCTTGTATCCCTGCTTCTCCGCGGCAGCAATGAAGGCCGGCAGCAGGTAGTAGCAGGTGTCCCCTGTGATGAGGCTCATGTTGCACTTGTCCAGCTCGAGCCCGTCCACCAGAAGGTCCATGTCCTGGAGGGAGCCGAAGGTCATGCCGCACACACCCACCAGGCCGTGGGCCCTGGGGTCGTCGCAGTCGATGCCGCACTGGCTCGGATGGTCCAGCACCAGGTTGTAGACCAGATTTCCGAAGTAGCCCTCCATCCCTCCCTGTTTCAACAGGTCCATCCTCTCCCGTGTGTCCTCGGGCAGCCCGTACCCGTGGATCTGCTGCATCATCCAGGGCTGGTACTGGTAGTGGAGAGGGTAGATTCCCCGGGTGTAGGGATAGGCGCCCGGGATGCCGATCTCCTTGAAGTCGATGTGCGCAACATCCTCGGGTGTATAGACCGGCTGGATGGGCAGGCCGGACAGGGTGTGGTTGGGCTTGACCTCTTTGTATCGCTTTGTGGTCTTGGCCTCCCACTCCTTCTTGAGGTCCCTGCTTTTCTTTAAGGTTTCTTCGTCGAACATCTCGGTCTCCCAGGGGATGGGTCAACCCCGATCTCGAAGGATGGCCTCCTCGCAGTACTTGGCGATCTCGTACACCTTGTCCGATGCAAGGCTGGCAACCGTGTGCACCGAGTCGCCGGCAAGATACAGGCCGCTGATCGTGGGACACTTCACCTTGATCTCCGTGGGCACCAGGGCCCAAGTGTACCGGCCCCAGTTCAACTGGAGCGTGTAGGCCCTGTGTTCGATCCTGCTCCGGAATCCCGGGAAGGCCTTCTCCATGGCGTCTTCCCAGTTTTGCAGGGCCTTTTCCACCTGGTTCAGGTCGCTCCTGAGCCCAAAGGGGGCCAGGGTGTTCTTTGCCGTGATGAAGGTACAGACGAGCTGCTTTCCCGCAGGGACCGATGCATTGACAAAGGATCCCTCGAGCCAGTCGCCCACATAATTCGGGAGGCCCTCTCCCGCGTCGAAGAGGTGGATCCACCCGTAGGCGTCATCCGGGATCACCTTCTCCTTGAGAAGGTAGAAGCCGGACAGGTCGTCATCGGCACGCTGTTCATAGGCCTCGATGGCCTCCTGCCAGTCCTTCGGAAAGATGTCCCTTTCCAGGAACCCGTCCTCACCGGAGGCCTGATGAACGGGCACGGCGGACACCACAACCGGGGAAGATACCTGATGGAGGGCGTTGTTTGTTCCATCCGTATACCACAGTCCTTTTACGGTCCCCTCTTCGATTTCCACCTTGCTTGCCTTGCAGTTCGTGCGAATGTCTCCCCCGGCGTTCCGGATGGCGTTTGCCAGGGGTGCGATGATGGTGTCCTGCAGGATGCCGCCTGCGGGATACCAGAAGGGCACGGCCCCGGAAACGTAGAAGGGGGAATAGTACCCGATGATTTCCCCTGCCGCCGCGTCCTCGGCCTCGCATCCGGACAGCTGGCTCTGCACCGAGAGGATCATGGAGACGAGCTCATCCCTGCAGTTCCGTGCGAGCCAGTCCGCCCAGCTGGTGCTGATCAACCCGCGCTTCTCCTCCATGCTCATCTTTCCCATAATCTCGAAGAGGCGCCCCAGTTCGCTTCGTGTCGCCTTTGGCATCTCCATGTTGCTGCCAAAGGCAAAGAACTCGAAGAAGTTGTCCACGCCCCTGGAGCGGTCGATGCTGAAGAACTCGATCTCACCCGGCTCCTTCCTCCCCACGAGTCCCATGGTCCAGAACACCTCTTTCTGCTCCATGGGCAGGCCCAGCTCGTCAAAAAGCCTCTTGCAGAACGTTTCCCGGATGCTATCCACGTAGCCCGTGAGCAGGTGGACGCCGTTGTCCACCCGGCCCCCCTTGAACTCCAGGGCCCTGTACCGTCCGCCAAGCTCGTGACCCTTCTCCACCAGGAGGATCTTCATCCCGTCCCTTGCAAGCAGCGCTCCGATGGCCAGGCCGCCCGGACCGCCGCCGATGACCACCGCATCGTAGGTGTGATCCATTTCTTCTCTCACGTTAGAATGATATAACCTTTTTAAGGTCAGACCAAGAACAAACCCGACATACCCTTTTTCCTTCAAGCATATCCACGTTTTCCGTTGACGATTTCTGCTCTGCGGGAGAGGGAAAGGGGCCGGAACATCGGTTGTGATGGGAAAAACTATAGGAAAAGAGAAGCTTCAGAGTCAAGAGAAAAACATCTGCCGGTCCAAATTCCCTGTCTACACAAGGGGAACTCGAAGAGGCCGTCCAGGGGCTAACCCTTTAAGGTTAAGATCAGCGAACAAGCCTGGTCGTCGTCGCGCCTTTCAGGTTTCATCCGGTTTTGACCTGAAGAGCATGACCGGCTTGCCTACAGGGAGCGTCTCCACCTCCAACTCCGGGACGTGTCGTTCCGCGTCCCTGAAGAATCCATCCAGATCCACATTGATGAGCGGCTTGATGGGTTTGTGGAGTGAGCGGAAAAAGGTATCGAAGTGAATCGGGATCACGCGCACCGCCCCCACCCTGTCCACCACCTCCTGCAGGTACTGCTCGGTATCCCCCCGTCCTGCAAGGCAGAGAAGGGCCACGTCTGCCTTGACGCCTTCTTCGCACATCCCGTCCCTGAAACCCGCACTCCCATGGTGCAGCACCGTTCCCTGCGGGTGCCGGATGAGAACCGAAAAGGTTCCGCCCTCCCGGTATTTCCATGCAGAGACCGAAGGGACCAGGGATTCTTTGATCTCCCCGGGGAAAGGGACCCTGCCGAACAGGACCTTGCCGTGGCGGCTCTCCATGAAGGTGACCTCAAAATCACCCATTCTCATGGGTTCGCCTGTCTCCACGATCCGGACAAATTCCTCCCCGAGCCCTGCGCCCCTCACGATCTGGGCCGTGCTCTCGGAGCCGAACACGGGCGCCCCCAGCCGTTTGGCAAAAAAGGGGGCGTCCATGGAGTGGTCATAGTGCGAGTGTGTCACCAGGATCGCGGCAACCTCTTGCATGTTCAGGCGCTGGATCCAGGCATCGATGGCATCCTCCAACGGCTCGAGGGGCCTTCCCAGTGCAACGGGAAGGATCCCCGGGCGGGAAACAAAGGGATCGATCAGGATCTGCGTTTCCCCGTCATCGAGGAGGATCGCTGCGGTCCCCATCCATGTTGCCGCCAGCCCCTTTCCCTCATGAAGCCCGGACGGTACCGGCTCCCCGAGAAAGGAGGTGTATTCTTTCATGCCGGAGGTTGCACAGGACAGACAGCCCAGCAAGGACGCAACACCCAGCGCGTTCAAAGCGAATCCCAGGGCCCGGCCGACCCTCTTCTTCATGGCAGATTTTCGTCTGTGACTCATCTCTTTCAATCTCATTGCTTTCCCCTTGCTCATGAAATCCCCGGTCCTCGAAACATTCGTGCTGTGAAGTCCAAATACCCTTATGATTCCATTGACTCATGGATCGTTTCCTCTTCCTGTCAGAAAATCCCGGGTCGAGGTTTACCTCGATCCATTGATCCTCTATCCTTTGAATTTCCAGGCCTACTGTACAACCCCGGCTTGGAGGCGTGTTCCCGAGGGTTTTTCTCTTGGAAGAAAGAAAGGACCCGTGATGAAAACGAACGCGGTTCGAATCAACGCAAAGGACAACGTGGTGGTGGCCATCGAGGAGATCAAGACCGGTGATCCTGTCATTGCAGCGGGAACCGTGGAGGTCAAAGCCAATGAAGACATCATGAGAAACCACAAGGTTGCCGTGGCCGAGATCCCCGCTGACTCTCCGGTGCTGAAGTATGGAGAAGCCATCGGTCTTGCCTCCGTTCCGATTCATTGCGGGGACTGGGTCCACACGAAAAACCTGAAATCAAAGGACGAATGACATGGGCTTTCAAGGATACGTGCGACCCGATGGAAGCTGTGGCGTTCGCAATCACGTGCTGGTCTTGAGCTCGGTTTCCTGCGCCAACGGGGTCGTCAACGCCATCGCCGTCAGGGTCCCGGGTGTGAAGCCCATCACCCATGCCGAGGGATGCGGTCGTGGGCTTCCGGACGTGGAGATCACGAAGCGTACCGTGGTGGGGCTTTGCAGAAACCCCAACGTGGCCGCCGTACTGGTGGTGGGATTGGGCTGTGAATTCATGAAGGCGCCTCAACTGGTTGACGAAATCAAGGATACGGGGAAAGCGGTGGTGAGCCTGGTGATCCAGGAAGCGGGGGGATCGAGAAAGGCCACGGCAAAGGGTGTGGAGATCGTCACCAGGATGTGGGAGGAGGCTGCATCCTTGAAGCGGCAGGATTGCGGATGGGACAAGCTCGTGGTGGGACTGGAATGCGGCGGATCGGACGCGCTGTCGGGTGTGACGGCGAACCCTCTGGTGGGAGAGGCTGCCGACTGGCTGGTGGCCCAGGGCTCCACCGTGATCCTCTCGGAAACCACCGAGATGATCGGAACGGAAGAGATCCTCTCAAGTAGAGGGTCCACACCGGAGGTGGGCAAGCGCGTGTTTGACCTGATCACGGGGCAAAGGAAATTCATCAAGGACGCTCTTGGACCTTTTGCGGACCTGGTCATCTCTCCAGGCAACATCGAAGGAGGCCTGTCCAACATCACCGAGAAGTCCCTGGGGTGCATCATCAAGGCCGGCAGCTCGCCGGTGGAGGATGTGGTGGACTACGGGGTTGCGCCGACGAAGAGGGGTCTTGTCCTCATGGACACCCCCGGCTCGGACATCTTCTCGCTCACCGGCATGGCCGCCGGCGGGACACAGATCATGATCTTCACAACCGGGAGGGGAACACCGGCGGGCTTCCCCTTCGTACCGGTCATCAAGGTCGCTTCGAACAGCGAGCTGTACCGAAACATGGAAGACGACCTGGACGTGAACGCGGGCAGGCTGCTTGAAGATGTGAGCCTCGAGGATGCCGCCGGAGAGATGGTGGACCTGATCAGGAGGGTGGCCGACGGGGAGCAGCCCAAGGCCGAGGTCAACCTCCAGGATTGTCTTTCCATCCACACGGTGGGTTCTGCTTTCTAAGGGCTCACGCAAGAATAACTTCACATTTTCACATCTCATCTTCGGTCTATCTTCAACCGTACCTCAATCGCTAGATCCAGCGTATCATCATGGCCTGCCGCTCGATAAAGCCGACCCCCTTGTAGGCAGAGATCGCAGGCTGGTTTTCCCTGTCCACGAGGAGCTCCAGGAGATGGATGTCTCTGGATCGAAGCATTTCTTCTGCATAGGTGAACAGGTCCCTGAAGATTCCCTTCTTTCGGTGGGAGGGTGCCACCACAACCTCTTCCAGCATGGCATACGATCGGACCTGAAAGATCGGCGGTTTTGATCGAATCGCCATGTGCAACATACCCACGAGTCGATCCGCTTCCAGGGCCAGAAAGACCCCATGGTCCGGGGCACCGATGATCTGCCTGAAGTACCTCGTGGAGATTTCCCGGCATTCCGCCTCGGACCTTGTTCGGTAGTACTCCGGATCATACACGTGGTGGGAATCCTGCATTTCCCACCACAAGTCCACGATTGCGGAAATATCGCGTTTGCCTGCTTTCCGTATCTCCATTCTTGGCAACCTCCAGGGCGGTTCATGTTGTCACGTCCCTCTTCATTCTGAAGGATACCTCGATGTTGATAAAAAGGTAATGCGTCGAGTGTTTTTCGACGAATAGAGATAGTGGGAAAGTGGGTAAGAATTCCGTATCCATTTTGCCGCAGGATACGAACATCTTCTGCTGGAGCTTCCTATGCCCCCCTTTACCCGTTGGATTCGTAGCCGGGACAAACAAGGTGAGCCGAGCCGATGGAAAGGCGGAAAGTCTCGCAAATCAAAGAAGACCGCCATCGGTCCCGAACAGATCGTTGAGCAGGGATCTGACACGGAAATCGGCATCGGACCAGGGCTGTGCACGGAAGAAACACAAACCGCCGGTATCGGCCTGAATACCGAAGACCCCCCCGGCAGGGGCCCATTCAAAGAAGATGCCTCTGCACCCGTACGGATCAGTGATTTCGCCCCGAACACCGGTCATGATTCAACCCTCGATGTGAGCCGATACACGGCCCTTGTGGAGCAAACCCGCCTGGTTGTCTTTCTGCACGATTTTTCGGGAAACTTCCTGGACGCAAATGACCGGACACTTCACCTGTTGGGATATACCAGGGCGGACATCCCTTCCCTGACACTCTCCTCGCTGCTTCCAGAACCGGAAAAACCCGCAGTGCTCAAGGCCCTTCACGGACTTCTTCAAACCGGGATTCAGGAAAATCCCATCCTCTATCCCTTGAAAAAGAAACACGGCGGTTTCATCTGGATCGAAGGGGAGTCCACGCTCGTCTTCAGGAACGGGCATCCCTGTGCAGTGCAGGCCATAGGACTTGACGCCACGGAACGAAAGTCCGCGGAGGAGACCCTGAGGAGATCCGAGGAGAAGTATCGAATCCTTGTGGAAAGCGCACATGAAGGGATCCTCGTGGTGCAGGACGGGATCCTCAAGTTCTCGAACGCCAGGGCCGCCGAACTGATCGGTATTTCCACGGACGAATCCTCTTCGGTTCCCTTTGACTCGCTCCTTCCCCCCGATGACCACGGCCTGGCGTTTGAACGTTACCAGGAGGGATTGCTCAAGAAAGACATCCCCCATGTCTATGCCTTCAGGATCAGGGACGAGACCGGGAGTACCCGATGGATCGAGATCAGTGCGATCCAATTCTCCTGGGAAGGCAGGCCGGCAACCTTGAACTTCCTGTCCGACATCACCTGGAGAAAACGGGCCGAAGAGGCGCTCCATGCATCCGAGGAGAAGTACCGTCATGTGGTGGAAAACGCCCACGATGCCATCTTCATCCTGCAGGACGGAAAGATAAGGTTTCACAACCCGAACACGGAAGAGCTGCTGGGCCTCGCGCCCATGGAAGCGGATGCTTCCTCCTTTGAAGAATGTGTCGTCCCCGAGGACCGCGAGGAAGTGCTCGCATGGCTTCAGGGACGGGTCCGGAGAGGAGCCTCGGACTTTGTCCATGCCTTCCGTGTGAGAAAGAAAGGCGGAGAAGCCTCCTGGGTGGAAGCGAGTACGGTTCCTGTCTCGTGGGAAGACGAGCCTGCGCTTCTCTGTTTTGTCCGGGATGTCAGCGAACAGAGAGAGTTGCAGTTCCAGCTGCAGCAGTCCCAGAAGATGGAGGCCATCGGCCGGCTCACCGGCGGGATTGCACACGACTTCAACAACATGATGACCGTTGTCATCGGGTACAGCGAATTCCTGATGAAGGGCCTGAAGGAGAACGAACAGGCGGTGAAGGGCCTGGAGGGAATCCGAAAAGCGGGAGAGCATGCCGCAGGGCTGACACGGCAGCTCCTTGCGTTCAGCCGCAAACAGGTGTTGCGGCCTCAGGTGCTGGACCTGAACGCAGCCATCCGGGGCACGGATTCCATGCTCCGGCGCGTGCTCAACGAAGACGTGGAGTTGAGAACGGCTCTGGATCCCGGGATCGGGAGGATCAAGGCCGACCCCAACCAGATCCTGCAGATCCTGATGAACTTTGCCGTGAATGCGCGCGACGCCATGCCAAAGGGCGGGAAGTTGACGATCGAAACAAAGAACGTAGAACTGGACGAGGTCTATACCAAGCGGCACATGGACGTAAAGGCAGGTTCCTATGTGATGCTCGCGGTGAGCGACACCGGCGTCGGCATGGACGAGGAGACGCGCAGCCACATCTTCGAGCCCTTCTTCACCACAAAGGCACAGGGGAAGGGCACGGGGCTGGGCCTGGCCACGGTCTACGGGATCGTCAAACAGAGTGGCGGACACATCTGGGTCTACAGTGAATCCGGAAAGGGCACGGCCTTCAAGGTCTACCTGCCGATCGTGCAGGGGGATGTGAGAGCCGTTTCGGAGAGAGGGAAGGTTTCCGTGCTTCCGGACGGATCGGAAACCGTTCTCCTGGTGGAGGATGAAGAAGGGCTGCGCGGGCTGATCCGGGATGTCCTCACCGGGATGCACTACAGGGTCCTTGTGGCTTCGGGGCCGGAGGAAGCCCTGGCAATCAGCCGGCAACACCGGGGACCGGTCCACCTTCTGCTGACCGACGTGGTGATGCCCGGGATGAGCGGGCCGGACCTCGCAAAGAGACTCTGCTTGCGGCACACGGGGATGAGGGTGCTCTACATGTCGGGCTACACGAACAACACCATTACCCTTCACGGCGTGCCGGAATCGGGGATGTTCTTCCTGGAGAAGCCGTTCACCCCCGAGGTCCTTCTCCGGAAGGTGCGGGAGGTCCTGGACGAATCCCGCGGACAGGGGGAGGCCAAGACCGCTGCCTGCTCGTGACGCAGAAAGGCCGCTGCCTCAAGACACAAAAAACATGCCAAGGACCTCGGCCACGCAGGCCGGCTTTTCCTCTCCTTCGATCTCGATGGTGTGGGTGGTGGTCACCAGAACCCTCCCCCCCCCTTTTTCCTCCACGTTGGAGAGGGAGATCCTGTCGCGAATCTTCGCACCCGTGGGAACGGGGCTGATGAACCTGAGCT
>CAZSUQ010000051.1:0-13992 GCA_964609935.1 uncultured Thermodesulfobacteriota bacterium
GCATTTGAAGGAATTGCGAGTAGCTTTTCAGCATTCCTCCCGCATAATCCAGGATGAAATATGCAAACTCTACTGCTTCTGGCTTTCCTCGTAGTGGGCGATGCGGCTGTCCCAGTATTTATTCGCCTCTGCAATGTAGATATCTTCAGGGATGAATGGCTCGTTCAACTTCTTCGCTGTGTCTTCCGAGATCTTTGCACCTTCAACAACCTCCTGCGCAGCCTTCCTGACGTTCTTCTTGTACTCGGCCACGATCGGGCCCACAGGAGTTGTATCATCCATTTTCAGCAGGATGGCCTGCCCCTTGTGTATTTCAAAGATCACCTCTGAGTAGAGATCCACGGCCAGACGGTTGAAATACTTGCTGACAAACTCACAACAGCTCTGCTCCGGCAAGGCACCTGTGGCGATCACCCCGAACCTGGGATAGGCATCGTATTTCTTGGGGTGCCCTGTAATCCCGCACTCCATCTTTACCAGGTGCGGGTCCACAACCGGGGTCAATCTGTCGAGAAAGGTCTTCATGATGCCTGTTACGTTATGGCTGTAAACAGGTGTGGCCATGACCACCACATCCGATTTCAGAAACGTTTCAAGGAGTTCGGCCATATCGTCCTTCAGGGCACACTTGCCGGGTGTCTTTGTCCAGCATTTCAGGCATGCAACACAATGGTTGATCTTCTTTTTAGCCAGCAAGACAACCTCAACCTCTGCCCCCGCCTCCCTGGCGCCCTCGGCAAATTCGTTGATGATCACATAGGTGTTGCCTCTTTCCTTATGTATGCTTCCGTAATAGATCGTTATCTTCATACCTGTTCCTCTCTTTAACAATAACCACGAACGCTACCGGCCGGCTTCCTGGACGAAAGTGTATGATTTCTGCTTTTTCTTTTCAATTTCCGATTTCGTTCTACTCGTTGACCCGCAAAGAAGTTCTACCGTATGCTGTTCCCTTCAGAAACAAGACTCTTGTTGATGGTTGCGGCTCAATCCGCCTCTGAGGCACGATAACACCTTACACCGGATGGTCCGCTGGATCTCCGGATTCAAACGACCATGATCCGTCAGAAAACGTCCCGCAGGTGGGTTTACGGGCCGCACTGGAAAGGTCGGACGAGGTGACGGAAACCAGAGGCACCCGAACGCACGGGCGAGCCGGGCCCATTGTTTTACTCGCCTTGAGCGGGATCACGATCTTCATCGCATCGTGCTCGCCCAAGTCTGATGACAAGGGCCCTGCTAATGGCGCCGCGCCGATCAAGCTCATTTACGACGGAGACATCGGCCCTGATCCCTGCGACTTCACCACGCTGTCCATGCTGCACGAGTATCACAACAGGGGGATGATCGAGCTCGTGGGGGTCGTGGGAGAAACCCCGGATCTGCACCTCGCGTCCACCTTCAGCATCTACGACCAGTTCTACGGAAACTGGACACCCATCGGATCCTTCAACGGTCGGTCGGATGATGTGCCCTTCAGTCCTCAAGCGAAGACGACCTATGCAATCGCAACGACGTTCTCAACGTACGAGAACCAGAACGAAACGATCTACGAACGATACGGGAACGAGGAAACGCGCACGGCTGATGACGTTCCCGGTCCCGTTGAAACCTACCGGCAGCTTCTTGCCGGAGCGGAAGACGACAGCATCACCCTCTACGCGGCCGGGCAGCTCTTCAATTTCCCGGCCCTCTTCGCGTCCAGGGCGGACAAGCATTCCTCCCTGGGCGGCGAGGATCTGGTTCGTGCAAAGGTCAGCCGGTTCGTGTTCATGGGCGGCTACTTCCCCAGCTCCTTCGAGAATCCCCTCTATTTCTTCACGGACCGCGCAGAGTGGAACTGGTGGGCCCTGGGCGAGAAGGGAATCACCCGCACAACCATGGACACCCTCGTGAAGATGGGCAAACCCATGACCTATGTGGGATACAAGGCGGGGCTCGAGGTCCAGGTGGGCAGGGAGATCGTACGACGGCTCGGAAGGGACCATCCCACGTCCGAAGCCTATTATCAGTTCCGTTTGACCTACGGGGGAGAGGGTGCGGATCTTTCCAGCGACAACCCGGCCTTTGACGACGTGGCGCTGTACTACGTCGTGGAGGGCGGAGAAGGCCGGTTTTTCCACAGGATCCACGGACACGCTGTGATCAACGATGATGGTGCCAACACGTGGGAGCCTGAAGAGACGAACGAGAGTTATCTCACCTTGCTTCCCGGGGTGGAAGACGAGTTGGTCGAAGTCATCACGGACCGGGTCACCGGCTCCTTCCAGAGAGATCAATGAAAAAGACTTTTCTTCCACGCCTGCAGCTGTTTGAATTGATGGACTTTCCCTGGTTTCCGGGCTGGCTGCGCCGCTACTCCACAGACGTTCTTCTCTTTTCCTGGCGTCATTTCGCACCCAGAGAAGAGATTACCAGGCAGCTGTCTTCCCTGGTGGAACCGCCTTCCGAGGGTACCCTCGTTGATCTCTGTTCGGGCAGCGGCGGCTTTGTGACAACCTTGTTTGAAGATCTCAGGCAGCGAAGCAGAAGGGACCTGTCCTTGATCTTGACGGACCTCTTTCCGAACAGAGAGCTCGAGGTCAAAGAGGGTGTTCGCTACTGGCCCGAGCCGGTGGACGTTCGCGCCATCGACGGGAGGTTAACCGGTGTTCGCACCCTTTTCGGCAGCTTTCACCACTTTGCACCGCAGCAGGCCCGTGAGATCCTCCTGGATGCAAAACGGAGCGGACAGCCCATCGCGATCTACGAGTTGACGCAGAGATCGGTGAGCTACCTGTTCTTGATCGTCTTGAATTCCTTGTTCGGGACGCTTCTATTCACCCCTTTCTACAGGCCGTTTTCCTGGCCTCGTCTCCTTTTCACGTACCTCATTCCCCTCATCCCGCTGACGCTTCTGTTTGACGGTATCGTCTCGGTTCTCCGCTCCTACAGTGAAGAGGAGATGTTGGCCCTGGCCGAAGACAAGTCGGATGACGGCTATGAGTGGAAAAGCGGTGTACACGGGTCCATGCCTCCGGCGATCGTGTACCTCACCGGGGTCCCGAGGAGGAAGAACGATCTGTCCACCAACAGGAAAGAGAGGTGTAAGGATGGCTGAACACAATTGTGAAAACTGTGGTTTCCGGGCAAGGTACGACAACAATCCCAAATCCATTCTGGGCCGGATCTGGAGATGGCATGCAGGCTGGTGTCCCGGTTGGAAGAAATACATGAGATCCCTTACGGACGAAATAAGGATCAGCCTGGCCGAGAAATACAACATGCCAAAGTTCAGGTGACTCGAAAAGAAGCCGCTGCACACCTTGAACGGCATGGATCCAGCAAGAGGTTCAGCAGTCAGGGCACAACGCCCTGTTGTCCCGGTTTGCCCATAGAGAAGCGTCGGGAGGACTGGTTCAGATGGTGAAAGACTTCAAAACCAAAAGGGAAGAAGCCACGGCCGCTCCCGTGCAAACCCCTCTCACGGAAAGCTCTCTTCACAACCCCGAACCCGATTACCACAGGCCGATCCTGGAGATTCCCCCGGATCGGCGCGAGCGACTCCATAAGCGCCTAACGAACCTGTACGGGGACGAGCTGGCCGGAGAGTATTTACCCGAGCTGGAACGGATCCTGAGGGTGTATTACGCTCACAAGCCCAAAAGAATGATAGAGAAGGAAATGCACTTCGTCCCGGAGGAGCTTTTTTCGGAAAAGGACCTCATCCTCATCACCTACGGCGACCTCCTCCTGGGAGAAGAGCGCTCCCCACTGGCAACGCTGGCACGCCTGGCCGGCACCTATCTCAGGGCCACCAACACGCTGCACCTCCTTCCCTTTTTCCCCTCCTCCTCGGACAGAGGGTTTTCCATCATTGATTTCGAGACCGTGGACCCCCGCCTGGGTACCTGGCAGGACATCGAAGACCTGGAAGGCCGGTACAAGCTCATGTTCGACGGGGTTTTCAATCACGTTTCCTCCAAGAGCCGGTGGTTTCAGGAGTTCCTGAACGGGAATCCCTACTACAAGAAGTTTTTCATCGCTTACGATGCCAAGGATCAATTGACGAAAGAAGAGATGGAAATCATCACACGTCCCAGGACGAGCGATGTCCTTACACGGTTTCAGAGCATCAACGGCCCGGTTTACGTGTGGACCACGTTTTCCCCTGACCAGATCGACCTGGATTTCAGGAATCCTGATGTGTTGATGCGGATCATCGAAGTCTTGCTTCTGTATATTCGACATGGTGCGGACATCATCCGGCTGGATGCGGTCACCTACCTGTGGGCAGAGCCCGGAACCCCGTGTGCAAACCTGCACCAGACCCATGAAATCATCAGACTGTACCGTGACATCCTGGACCTGATAGCACCCACGGTGGCCCTCATCACAGAAACCAATGTTCCCCACCGGGAAAACATCGCCTATTTCGGAAACGGTTCCGACGAGGCTCACATGGTCTACAATTTTGCCCTGCCCCCCCTCGTGCTCCATACATTCTACACGGAGGATTCCACCGCTCTGTCGGACTGGGCGCAATCGCTGCAGCCCCCCTCCCCCTTCGCCACGTTCTTCAACTTCCTGGACTCCCACGATGGGATCGGACTCCTGGGCGTCCGGGGGATCCTGTCGAAGGAAGAGATCGATTCGATTGTACGGAAGGCGGGAGAACACGGAGCGCTCATTTCCTGCCGGGCCTGCAAAGAGGGGGAGCAGGAGCCCTACGAGATCAACACCACCTGGTTCAGCGCGCTCAACAGGGAGGACAGCGGGGAGGATCTGGATCTTCAGGTCAACCGGTTTCTTGCAACACGGGTGATCAGCCTGGTTCTTCGGGGCGTGCCGGGAATCTACCTTCACGGCCTGATGGGGACGAAGAACGACATGGATGCGGTTCTGGCAACGGAATCAAAGCGGGCCATCAATCGCACCGTGATCGACAGCAACGCCATCGTCGAGGCGATGGCAAACCCGGATTCCAAGCTGTCGCGGATGACGAAGCATTACACCTATACCGTGTTACGATCGCAGCACAGAGAGTTCCATCCCAACGGGGACCAAAAGGTTCTCAAACTCTCTCCGCGGCTCTTCTCGGTTCTGCGAACCTCTCCGGAAGGAGGGGATCACATCCTTGCCATGATCAACATATCGAAACATGCCTTCCCCATCGAGATCCCATTCTCCGAGATCGGGCTCGAGCACTCCCGCTGGGTGGATCTGATCAGCAATCAGGAAACGATCGCAGCGAACAACAGGCTCGCTGTATCCTTCGAGCCCTATGGCGTTCTCTGGCTCAAGCCTTCCGAGGAAATCCAGGGTCACGTAGAGGCTTGCCGCCGATGAACGTGACTTGCTGGTGAACGGAATCAGTCAAGCAGCAGATTCAGCAGCCAGGGCACAACGCCCTGTGGTTCCTGGTCCTTGTAGAGTGCATCTAGACCCACGAAATCAGCCGCAACCACGCAGCCCGCGATCAAATCGCTGTTGGTATGCTCCACCACGCCGTTACCGAACTCCAGGACATCGCCGTCGGTGAAGCTGATCTGATCACCGGAGTAAAGGATCTCGGTGGAAAAACGAATACGCTCGCCGTCCCTGCTGGCTGTAACAGCATCCAGGCCGAAATCGACCACCCGCGCCGGAGGCCGTGGAACCTCCACTTTTGGAGCAAGCCGTCTAACTCTGGAAGTGGCACAAAAACTGGGGGCAGGTCACGGGAATCAGACGACTTCACGCCCGGCCCTCCCTGCTTCGGCTTCTTTGCCCGGGCCGTCCGGCAGAGGCCTTCCGCCGGACGAGGAACGCCCAGCAGCCGGCCAGGAGGAAAGGAAAGGTCCAGATCGCTGTCGGATCTTTACCGTTGGGAAGGGCTGCGCAGAACCCGGAGCTGTCATCGTGGTGGGATGACGACGTGTTCTGCGCAGGGGCGGCTGCGTCCATATCAAAGTCGCAGGCATCCCCGATCCCGTCTTCATCGGAATCCCGCTGATCCGAATTGGATACATAGATGCAGTTGTCCACGCTGTCAGGCACGTGATCCTGGTCGCTGTCGTTGTCGCAAGAGTCCCCGTACCGGTCCAGGTCCTGATCTTCCTGGTAGGGATGGGGCACGAGAGGGCAGTTGTCCGCAAGGTCCGGGATGCCGTCGTTGTCGTCATCCGGATCGCAGGCATCGCCGCTCAGGTCCCCGTCGTTATCGTTCTGGGGCGGATCGGGTACCAGGGGACACACATCTTCGGCATCAGGGAGGCCGTCGTCATCGTCGTCCGAATCACAGGCGTTCCCCAACCCGTCCATGTCCGCATCCCCCTGGTCCGCATTGGCCAGCGACAGACAGTTGTCACATGCGTCGCCCGCACCGTCCCCATCCGAGTCTTCCTGCTCCTGATTCCAGGTGTACGGGCAGTTGTCACTCACGTCGCCCCGCCCGTCCTGGTCGTAATCGTCGTCGATGTAGATGAAGACGTCCTGGTCCTGATAGAGAAGAACGGGTCCCACGCCCCCGCTTCCCCCGCCGCCACCGGGCACGGGCGGTGCCCCACACCCGCCGCATGGGCATTCGTCCGGCATGCCGTCGCCGTCGCAGTCATCGTAGAGCTCTTCCATGGGCCTGCGCGGAGAGGAAAAGGAAAACAAGGCAGCAGAAGAGCGAGACGCTTATCCGGAAGGCTTTTTTCAACAGATCGTCGAGCTGTTTCTTCATGGCTTACCCCCTTTTCAAGCTGAACAGTACAACCCTGAGGGGGTGGGACACGCAAAAAAAACATTCCAGGCAGGGCAGGAGACTGCGGCAAAATCCGAAAAAAGGAAGGGCCCTAGACTTATTTATTCTTATAAGAGGTTCGATAATTATTTTTATCGGCAGGGGGGGGAAGGTACGGATTGGAGGGGCGGATCCCGTCTTGTTCAGGGTGTTGATGCCCAAACGGGTACCGGATTGTAATCCCTCGAGAACGTTTTTGTAGGCGAACAGAGCAAGATCATGCAAGAGAAGAAGGCATGAGGGATCCTCATCGCGCCCCGATGCTCAACCGGAGCGGATGGTCGAGCATGTTCAGGATCTCCTTCTCCCCACCCTGTTTGAAATGCTCCGGGAAGTGGATGTAACTTCGAAACTCGTAGCTCCCCCCCTTCAGGTCTTCCAGGTTGCTCAGCGAAAAGCCCACCTTCCCGATGACACCCTCCTCCTCCTCGGGGGGATCCGTTTTGCTCACATCGTCCTCATAGAAAAGCCGGCGATAAACAGGCTCGAGCCCCTTTCCGATCACGACCCGGTTCATCCACGTACCCTGTCCTCCGGTAACGAGCTGCCACTCCTGGTTGACCTCACGGTTCAGGCTCTCCTCCTGGGGCGAGGTCCTTCCGTCTACGAGAGCCCCCTGCTCCACCGAGTTGCTGTAGAACTCCATGCCCACGGCGTTTCTGCAGAACTCCGTTGCGGCAAAGATGTCCAGGGACGTGATGAGCCTCGACAGGCGGAAGGGTACGTTCACCTCCGCAGGAAACCAGAAAAGATCCCGCAGGTAGAAGGTGTGGGTGTAAAGGCTGGGAGA
Organism: uncultured Thermodesulfobacteriota bacterium; assembly: GCA_964609935.1. Lineage (GTDB taxonomy): Bacteria > Desulfobacterota > DSWW01 > DSWW01 > DSWW01 > CAYTRL01. Next base: position 7,539 of record CAZSUQ010000051.1, read on the forward strand.
CTTGATCCGCTTGGTAAGGTAGAGGTGGTTTTCGTTCTTTCGAATGACCCGGACCGGGCCGTCCTTGTAGGCTGAAATCTCCGAGGTCCAGTCCCTGGCCCGCTTGTCCACCTTCAGTGTTCCGAAAAACGCGGTGGCCAGGACCCGCTGCTTGAAGATGTCGATCAGGTCGAGCCCTTCCCCGCCGGCCTCCTTCTTGATCACGTTTTCATTGTGGGCAATGGGGAAAACCTCTGAATGCCCCACCGAGTAAACAGGCGTGTCGATGTAGTCATGGCCCACCTCGTAGGCCACATAGTCTTCCCCTGAACGCCGCGGTTTCCCGGAGGCAACGGCCAGGTAGGCGAACCCTGTCCTCCCGTCCACGGGATCCGTGACCCGGATCTCCACGACCCTGGTCGAGATCTGCTCCAGCATCCCGGGCCCGGCCTTTGGCCCGAGGTCCTTTGCCATAAAGACCATCTCGTCCTGCTCGCTGAGAAGCCCGTCACCCTTTACCAGGCCCCCCCCGGGACCCTGGGGCAGGACCCACTCGTATCGGCCCTTTTTCGTTTCAACCCTCTCGTCCACCTGAAAGGGGATGGGTTGAAAAGAATCCCCCACGGCAACGAGGAGCTCCAGTTGCCCGAGCGGCTGTCCCTCGAGCTCTGTCAGTTGAGCCCCGCGGACCTCCAGGAAGTCTCCCCTGCGACCCGCGAAAACCGTCTCCCGATCCGAAGGCTCGGCCGCGATCGCTGCGGGGCAGAGGGCCTTCATCCCGACGATGAACGTGAAGAGAATCAGGTACGTCACGCGCTCACCTCCTTTTTCAGGATGGAATCCTCTCCTATGGATTCCGGAGTGAAGCCAATGCTATCCTTATATTCTTTACAACAATCCGATCTGCATAAACAAGGAACACCCTCCACACGGCGGAGAAGAGGATGGGGAGACACCCGGACGAGAAGGCCTGCAGGGAGCTGATGACCCGCACATCCATGCTCCCCAACATCATGGAGCACAGCTACCGTGTCTGCCAGCTTGCCGGCTTCCTCGGCCGGGAGTTGAACCACACAGGAACGGAGCTGGACCTCACCCTCATCAGGGCCGCCGCCCTCCTGCACGACATCACCAAAACACGCTGCCTCAAGACAAAGGAGAATCACGCAGAAACCGCTGGGACCTTTCTGCTGGAGCTCGGGTTCCCGGAAGCGGCGGATGTTGTGAGCCGCCACGTGCGGTTTCAGCCGGGGGAGGTGGAGCTTCCGTTCAATGAAGCCCACATCGTCAACTATGCGGACAAGAGGGTTTTACACGATCGTGTGGTCACCCTTGCCCACAGGTTTGACGATCTTCGGGTCCGTTACGCAAAGACCTCGAAGGCAGAGGCACGAATCGAAAGGATGAGGCAGGAGATCTTTCGCCTGGAGGAGAGGATGTTCAGCCGGCTGGGATTCGCGCCGGAGAGGCTGGCGGACTTCAACGCAACGGACGCCTTTGACCTGGACGCGTCCCCTCCCGGCCGGGATCCCTGAAAGGGTCCCTCATCAGGACCCTTTCTTTCCACGTCCCTTTCTCTGTTTGTCGAGCACGCCTGCAATCAGTTCCCTGGCGATCCCGGAAGTTCTGAAAAAGGCCTGCCACTTTGCACGCTGGTTCTGTGAATACAGGAACACCAGGAGTGCTTCCATCCCCTCTCGAACGCCTTTCGGCACAGGATAGTGGAAGAATTCCTTTGTGTAGAGCCCGCTGAACTCGGTAATGGACTTGATGCGGCAGAAGTTTCGGATGCCCAGCTCGCTGTGGTAGTAGCCCACGCCTGATTCCTTGGCGCCCCCGAAGGGGAGGGACGGAAATGCAAAGGTGACCAGGCAGTCGTTGATGTTCACCGAGCCGGTGACCATCCGGGTTGCATACCAGCGGGCCTCCTCCACGTTCTCGCTGAAGACCGAGCCGGAAAGCCCGAAGGGCGTGCTGTTTGCCATCTCAATGGCCTCCTCCTGCGTGTCAAAGGGGATCACAGGGAGGATCGGTCCAAAGGTTTCTTCCTGCCAGATCTTCATGTCGGGGTGGATCCCGGTGATCACCGTGGGGGCAAAGAAGAGTCCGTTCGGGTTCTTTCCCCTTTCTCCGCCCACGAGAACCTTGGCCCCCTTGGCCGTGGCATCCTTGATCTGCTCTTCCACGATCATCAGCTGGGACTTCATGGTCATGGAGCCCATCTGCCCGTCCATGGTCCCGTGCTCGATCTTCTTCGTGATCTCGGTCACCTTCTCGAGGAAGGGCTCGTACACGCTCCGCTCTACGAAACAGAACTCCACACCGATGCAGGTCTGGCCGGAATTGAAAAAGGAACCCCACACCGCGGCGTGGGCGGCCCTTTCCAGGTCCGCGTTGCGCGTGATGATCATGGAGTCCTTTCCCCCCAGCTCCATCACCGCGGGGATGAGGTTTTTTGCAGCGGCCTGGTTCACCTCGAGCCCCACGCCCGTGGAGCCGGTGAAGAACAGCATGTCCAGATCCCTGTTCTCGATCAGGGCCTTTCCCGTCACCGAACCGCTTCCCGTGATCACCTGAAGGACCTCATCCGGCAGCCCTGCCTTGGTGAAGATCTCCTTCATGATCCTGCCGCTTGCCGTTGTCTGGGAAGAGGGCTTGAACACCACCGTGTTCCCGGACGCGAGCGCAGAGACCACCGGGCCGGCCGCCAGGGAAAAGGGGTAATTCCACGGCGAAATGATTCCCACCACACCTCGCGGCTCAAAGGTGTAGTAGGCCTTCCGGCCCGGCAGGACCTTGACCCCGCTCGCCTTCACGGGCTTCAGGAACCGCTCCGCATGCTTCCCGTAGTAGTGCAGCAGGTCACAGGTTGGGAAGACCTCGGCCAGGATGGCGTCCAGCCTGGTCTTTCCCGTTTCCGAGGCAATGATGTTTGCATAATACCGGGCATTCTCAGCCAGATGGGAGGCGGCCTTGAGAAGGATCTTCCTGCGCAGGGAGAAGGGAGTCTGTGACCAGGACGAGAAGGCCTTCCTCGCCTCCTGAACGGCCCTTTCCACCTCCTCCGGTCCCATGTGCGGATACTCGCCCACCTTCTCTCCTGTTGCCGGGTTCAGGATGCTGAAGGTTTTCTCCTTGACCTCGATCTGTCGAGGCTGGTTTTCCTCTTGGGCAACGTTTTGTGCCTGCATGACAAAACTCCTTGTATACTGCTTATTTTTTTATTCCTGGCTCTTCAATGCTATCATGGCCTGACTGTTTGAAAATAACATATCCTGTTCCAAAAGGCCTGAATTTTCCCTTACATAGATAGATGCGAACCAGAGCAAGAATGTTCAGCGGTTCGATACCGCCTTTTTCGTATGGAAACTCAAGGCAGACCGCAACGGGTCTTATGCAAAGGAGTCGAGCAAATGCAGATCCCAGAACATGGGTTGAGTCGCACAGAGGTCCTCTCCCGGCTGGACGGGTTTCGGGTTGCAGACACCAGCGGACGCGACGGTAAATGCTTTTCCAATGTATTCCTGGCCTCTGAGGAGGCCAGGGAACTGGCCGAGGAGGCCTACCGCATGTACCTCTGGGAAAACGGGCTCGATCCCACGCTCTACCCGAGCCTTGTCAGGCTGGAAAACGAGATCGTGGCCATGTCGAGCGCTCACCTGAGGGGAGATGAGGAGGTGGTGGGCAACTTCACCAGCGGCGGCACGGAGAGCGTGCTCCTGGCGGTGAAAACGGCCCGTGACTGGGCAAGGACGAACCGCGGTGTCCAGGAGCCGGAAATGATCCTTCCCGTAACCGCACACCCCTGTTTTTACAAGGCTGCGCACTACTTTCAGGTGAAACCGGTCACCGTACCGGTGGACCCTGTGACGTTCAAGGCAGACGTGGATGCCATGCGCCGGGCCGTCACCTCTGAGACGGTGCTCATGGCCGCTTCCGCCCCCTCCTATGCCCACGGCGTTGTGGATCCCATCCCGGAAATCGGCGAGCTCGCCCTGGAGAAGGGGTTGCTCTTTCACGTGGACGGCTGCATCGGTGCCTTCCTCCTCCCCTACTTCCGCCGGCTGGGAAAGGAGGTTACCGACTTCGATTTCCAGGTGCCTGGCGTGACCTCCATCTCCATGGACTTCCACAAGTATGCCCTGGCGCCAAAAGGCGCGTCGGTTGTCCTCTACCGCAACGCAGAGATTCGGCGTCATCAGATCTTCTCGTGGTCGGGCTGGCCCGGCTATACCCTTGTCAATCACACCATGCAGAGCTCCAAGTCCGGTGGGCCGCTTGCAGGAACATGGGCCATGCTCAACCATTTCGGGATGGAGGGCTACCTGGGGGAAGCCGGGAAGCTCCTGGAGGGAACGGAGAGGATCCTGGAAGGCATCGAGGCCATGGACGATATTTACGTTCTGGGGCGGCCGGAGATGAGCCTGGTCGCCATCTCATCGGACACGATCCCTGTCTTCCGGCTCTGCGACGAGATGGAGAAGCTGGGATGGCGCATGTATCCGCAGACAGGGATCGGCGACCTGAAGGAAAGCCTTCACCTGACACTCCTTCCCAGAAACGTGGACTGGATCGACACGTGGCTCGCCGACCTGCTCAGGTGCACGCAGGCCCTGAGGGAAGAACCGGTTCAGGGAAAGGAGGAAGGGCTCGGTGAGATACTCAAGGGCCTGGACTTAGAGAAATTGACCGACCCGGAGATCGACGGGCTCCTGGAAATGGCGGGGCTGGGCAGCGGGGACCTGCCTTCAGGCATGGCGGAGATCAACGAGGTCCTGAACGAGCTGCCGCCGGCAACCACGGACCGCATCCTCAAGGCCTATTACAACAGGCTGTTCCGCTACCGCTAGCATGTCGATGGAAAACGCCCAACTGCATGTACAGGAGAACTCTCTTGCCGGCCCGCTACTCATAGGCCTTTTGCAGCACCCTCAACGCATCGTCGTGTTCGACTTCCGTGGGATTGTACATCATGGACCCGTCGTTCAGGGCCTTGCCGGCAATCTCCTCGAACCTGTCCCTGGCAACGCCCGCCCCTTTCAGGGTGCACGGCATACCGGTGAGCTCGTGCAGGCGTTCACGAAGCTTCACAATGGTTTCCACGGTCTTTGAAGCCCGCTGTTCCCCGGGTGTTTCCGCGTAGACATCAGGGCCTGCAAGCGGGAGAAGAAGCTCGCCGATCAGCTCGCCCGCCTTGCCCAGGTTGTATTCCAGCCCGTGTGGAAGAAAGATGTTCATGACCACCCCGTGCGGGATATGGCAAACAGCGCCCGCACCGTGTCCCAGTGCATGGACCATCCCCACCATGGAGTTGGAAAAGGCCACCCCTGCCATGCAGGAGGCGTTTGCCAGGGCCAGCCGGCCCTCCTCATCCTGCCCGTTCTCGAGCACACGGATCAGGTACCGGCCGATCAGGCGGATCGCGGCCCACCCGTAAGCATCGCTCAAGGGGTTTTTCTGAAAACAGTAATAGGCCTCCATGGAGTGTGTCAGGGCATCCATGGCCGTGGCGGCCGTGATGTGCGGAGGCAGGGTCAGCGTCAATCGTGGATCCAGGACGGCGAGGTTTGGGAGAAGATACCGTGAGGTGATGGCGAGCTTCATTTCCCTATCCGGGTCTGAAATCAAGGCGGCCGTGGTCACCTCGGAACCTGTCCCGGACGTGGTGGGGATCACGACCAGGGGTTTCAGTCCTCCCTTGAGCAGGTCCGAGCCCACAAACTGCTTCAGGTCGTCAGCGCCTTCGGTGACCAGGATGTTGGCACCCTTGGCCGAATCGATGACCGATCCCCCTCCCAGTGCAACGAGGGCATCGCATTGGTTCTTACGGAAGGCATCCGCCAGATCGTGAACGGTCCGCGTGGAAGAGTCGGGCGGCACCTGATCGTACACGCCGCCGATCACCATACCTGACCCGGCAAAGGCATCGACCACATGTTTGACCAGGCCTGCTTTTGAAACCCCGGGGTCCGTGACGATCAGGGGCCTCTTTGAGCCGAGCTGTTCCAGCTCGTAAGGCAGGTTGTCCAGCGCCTTACGGCCTGAAATGATCCGGACCGGGTTCTGGAATTCAAAATAGGGTGGCAACATGTTCCACTCCTTTCCTTTCACAACCCGAAGGGAATCCCGATGAAATAGATCACCACCCGGCTGACATGCTTCCGGAGCGCCGGGATCTCCGGCACCTTGCGAACATGCCCTTCTATGGCCCTCCGCGGGACCAGGTAAGCCATAAGGATGTTCAGGCAGCGCGTCATGGACATGGCCACGGGAACGTCACCCCTTACGGCCACGCGGTGTTCTGCAAAGGCTTGAAGCAGGCCCATCTGAAGAGACAGGATGAGAACCATGCTCTCCAGGTTCTTGACGGAAATCACCAGGTCCGCGCCCTCCACCCCCCGCATGCAACCCCCCTACACCACCCCCCCCATTCGGTTACGGACAAAGGACAAACAAGGACCGAAGGGCAAAACAC
>CAZSUQ010000052.1:0-13496 GCA_964609935.1 uncultured Thermodesulfobacteriota bacterium
CTGAAAGGGGACGGCTCCCATCAGCCCCTCCTGCTCAATGCGCACCTGGACGTGGTGCCTGCGGAGAAGGACCACTGGACCCATGACCCCTTCGGCGGCCACGTGGACCAGGGATTCCTGTGGGGACGTGGTGCCCTCGACATGAAACACATGGCCGCCATGAGCCTGATGACCCTGATCCTCCTGCACCGAAGCAAGGCACGATTGAAGCGGGATCTCATCTTTGCGGCGGTGGCGGATGAAGAGGCGGGAGGCCTGTACGGGTCCGGGTGGCTCGTGGACAACCACCCGGAGAAAATCCGCGCCGAGTATGCCCTGGGAGAGATCGGCGGGTTCAGCCGCGTGGTGGACGGGAAGCACTTCTATCCGGTTCAGATCGCGGAAAAAGGCATCTGCTGGCTCCGCATCCGGGCAAAAGGAGACCCGGGGCACGGCTCTCTGCCGAACTGGGACGGCGCGATCGGCAGGATCGGAAGGGCCGCTTACCAGCTCGGGAAGACACGTCTCCCGCTTCACGTGACACCGGAAACGGAAGGGTTCGTGAACGCCATGGCCGAGCATCAATCCTTCCCAAAGGGAAGGGTCCTGAAGAAGGTCCTCGACCCGCGCTGGAGCAGGATCATCCTGGAGAAGGTCTTCCCGGACAAGGCCATGGCACGAAGTCTCTATGCGGTCCTTCACAACACCGCCAACCCCACGATCCTTCGGGGGGGTGAAAAGGTCAACGTGGTTCCGAGCGAGGTAACACTGGAGGTGGACGGGCGCATCCTGCCGGGAATCACGCTGGAGGAATTCCTGCGGGAAGTGAAAGCGGTCATTGGAAAGGGCTATGAAGTGGAGGTGGCCCGTTACCAGCCCGGCGTTTCCGTGTCCCCACGGGATCCGATCCTGGGCTACATGACCGATGCCTTGCGTCTTCATGATCCGATGGCTATTGTTGTGCCTTACATGGTTCCTGGCTTTACGGATGCAACGCACTTCAGCCGTCTCGGCATACGCTGTTTCGGCTTTGCGCCTGTGAAACTCCCTGAAGACTTCAACTTTGTGGACCTGATCCACGGCCACGACGAGCGGATCCCGGTTGAGGGGTTCCGTTTCGGGTTGCAGGTTCTTTTTGACCTCGTTTCCAATCTCTGTACATGAACACGGATTGTGGTCACGAAAAATATTCGAAAGGTTTCGAATCAAGGCAAGAGAATCGAACCATCTAAAAGACCTGACAGAGGTTCAGTGGGAAAGGGGGTGATAGCGGGAGGAAGAAAGAAGAAGTGAACCTGTAGTGGAAAATGATTGTCTGTTCGTCGATTCACAGCAAACGTAACGAATACAGGAGGAAGTACGATGAGAAAAGCAATGTTGATCAGTCTTGGAATCTGTCTCATGGCAATGGGTGCCGCCTATGCGGATCAGCCGAGAGACAACACCGGGTGCGGCTGGGGAGCCATGGCCTGGGAAGGGAAAGACGGCCTGGTCTTCCAGGTCCTGGCAGCCACGACCAACGGCACCTTCGGCAACCAGACCTTTGGGATCACAACCGGCACCGCGGACTGTGAAAAGGCGCCGTCCTTCGCCTCGAACGAGGAGCTCAACCGCTTCGTCGCCGAGAACATGGACAACCTGGCAAGCGATGTTGCCGTGGGACAGGGCGAATACATCGAGTCCCTGGCAGAGCTGATGGACATTCCCGATGCGCAGAAGATCGGTTTCTACTACACCCTGCAGGCCAACTTCTCGGAGATCTTCTCCGGGGACGTCTCGCATGTGGATGTACTCGAAAGCCTCGCAGTGGTTTACCCTGTCAGCTAACGAGGTCTTGGTGACATCAACCCTCCGGAGATACGGATCCCTTGTGAGATCCGTATCTCCTTTTTTTTCCTGTTTGGTCCTGTCCGTCTGCCTGCTCCTTGCCGGCAGCGCATCCGCACGGGAGCCGTCCCAGTTGGATGAGCTGCTGGAACGAGCGGAGGAGATGCGTCTGCACGAGCATCCGTACTGGTGGACGCTGCTCCACTACAAGAAGGGCGTCTTCGGCGTAAGAAGCCTGGTGGACGATCCTCGCTTCTTCGTCGCCCCGGACGGAAAGCAGGATCCGCGGGCGGAACTCCGTGCAACCCTTCAGGCCTTCTGCCGGGAAGACAGGGCCCTTGCCGAAGAGGCTGCCTGCCGGTTCGTGGCCCGGTATGCCTGGCTTGGGGAGGCGCTCGGCTTCAAGGCATCCGGGATCCTCGCACCGGCATGCCCGAGACTGAACGAGATCCTGGAGAAGATCGACCCCCAGGGCGCCACGATGATCTTCCCGACCTCTTCCATGAACAGCCCGGCCTCCATGTTCGGTCACACCCTGATCCGCTTCGAGTCCTCCGGCAAGAGCAAACTGACGTGCTATGCGGTGAACTACGCGGCCATTACCCATGAGACCAATGGGTTTCTTTTCGCCTTCAAGGGAATCTTCGGGCTCTATGAAGGGTATTTTTCGGTCCTCCCCTATTACCAGAAGGTGCAGGAATACAGTGACATCAGCCAGCGGGACATATGGGAGTACAGGCTGAACTTCACGCAGGAAGAGGTCACCCGCATGCTCCTGCACCTGTACGAACTGGAGAATCTTTACACCTACTATTATTTCTTCGACGAAAACTGCTCTTATACCCTCCTTTTCCTCCTGGACGCGGCAAGGCCCTCTCTGCACCTTACGGACCGCTTTCGGATCTGGGTGATGCCCATCGACACCATCCGGGACCTGGAGGAGGCCGGGCTGATTGAAAACGCGGAATTCCGGCCGTCCCGAGCCACAAAGATCCGAAACGGGATGTCCGTTTTGAGTCGAAAGGGACGCAGGCTCGCCATGGAGGTGGTCCGAGGGGAGAAACCCCCGGAGGAAATCCTCGAGGCTGGGGTGCCGGATGAGGAGAAGCGAAGGATCCTGGACCTGGCCATCGGATGCATTCAATATCGATATGCCACACGGAAACTGGCCAAGGAACCTTATATCGAGAGGTTCATGGAGGCATCCGAGGCCCGAAGCCGTCTGGGCATGGCGGATGCCGTCCCCTCCCCCGTCCCGCCTCCCGAGCAACCCCAGGAAGGACACAAGCCGAACAGGTTGAGTATCGGGTTCGGTGTAAAGGGGTGGAATCGACCGGGGGATCACAGCCTGTTTCAGGAAATCAGGTTTCGCCCTACCTATCACGATTTCATGGATGCGGATGAGGGGTATGTGAAGGGCTCCCGGATCGAATTCTTCAACACCGTTGTTCGGTATTACAACACCGGGGAAGGGCTGGAACTGGAAACCCTGGATCTGATCAACATCGAATCCGTGTCCGAAAGGGGCCGGTTCTTCAAGCCGGTCTCATGGAAGGTGAAAACCGGCCTGACGCGTAAAAGACTGCCGGAGACCCTTGACGGCCTCGTCTATCTGCTCAGTGCAGGGGGCGGCTTGACCTATCGTAACAAACATCTCGGTCTCTATTCCTTCATGGCGGAAGCAGAGGTGAACGCCGGGGATCAACTCAGGGATGCCTACGCCCTTGGAGCCGGGGGTTCTTTCGGGCTCGTGCGCAGGCTGTCCTGGTTCTGGAAGCTTCACCTCTCTTTCAGGCCCGTCTACTTCTTCCTGGGAGACAGGCACCTTCTCATAGAGTGGGAGGCGCGACAACAGTTCAAGATCACCCCCAATACGAGCCTCTCCATGGGTGTGTCGGGTCGGAAGATCGGCGAATCCCACGAAGCGGAATCACTCGTTACCTTCCACCTCTATTTCTAATCCATGAAAGACTCTAACGGCAAGGATTCATGCGGGTCAGGATCGTCGGCGTCTCAGCATGGCGAGGATGAAAGCAAGGAAGAGGATAGCCAGCACGAGCACGGCCACGATCGTCTCCCCTTCCCGGACGAACGTCCCCAGGTCCTTGTGCTTTTCCGAAAATAGGAACCCGAGAACACTCACAACGGGCACGTACAGGAGCGCGGAGAGGATGTCCGCGCTCAGGAATCGACGGGGCGTCATCCGGCTGATGCCGGCAGATAGGAAGATAACGGTCCTCAGAAAGGGTGTAAACCTTGCGCTGAAAACGGCCCACCAGGCGTGCCTCTGGTACGCACCCTCTGCCTCCAGGAGTTTTTCCCGGAACCTTCTGCGGGCAAAGACCCTCCACTGGAGGATGCGGTCTCCCCCTGCATAACCGAGCAGGTAGTAGGCACCGTCCGCCGTCACCAGCCCGGCAATCCCCACCACCATAAACAGCACCAGGTTGCCGATCCCCTGGGAGGCCAGGACGCCTGCCGCCAGGATGGCCAGGGTCTTGGAAAATGGGAACCCCAAACTGCAGGCCAGGATCATCCCGTACAATCCCACGTAGGAATACTGGTTCAGATAAGGGAGTATGGACTCGTAGGTCTCCAAAGGACGTTCCTTTTCCTCTCCTGTCCGGGAGGTTTACTCGGGCCTTCCATCATCGGCCGGGCTTCCCTCGGCTTCCTGCCCGCTCCATAGATCGAAGATCGTGCGGATGATCTTCTCCTTCTGTTTGAGCATTTCCGCCTTTGAAGCGCAGTGGATGCGACCCGCCCCGGCTCCCCGATGTCCGTCCCCGATGTTCAGCTCCCGCATGATTTCCCCCACATCCTTTTGGGAGGACTGGATTTCCATGCTGGGACTCAGGGACATGGAGAACCCGAGATCATTGGTCTTTCGCCTCTGCCGGAACAGGCTCTTGATCTCGAGAACCGCTTTTGCCTCCGGAAAGGACAAAAAAGCCAGGCTTTTCATGAGAAGAGGGGCATGTTTCAAACCGGTAGAGTCCAGCAGGATCAGTTCGCGCGCGGAGTCTTCCGGGAGGAAGGAGGAGAGTCGCTCGATCTGGATACGGTTCTTGTCCTCAGCCTCCCGGTAGGCCCGAACCTTGTTCTGCACGTCCTCATCATCCAGGACCTCCCGGAGAGATGCGGACCGGACCCTGAGGATCAAATGTCTCAGGTATCCTTTTCGTTCCCTCAGGTTTGGAAAGGGGATTCGAAGCGTGTCCGCAAGGATCCTTCCGGGCGTCTCCTGTCGCCACTCCTCGATGGATCGATAGTCAAAGCTGTCAATGGTGTCCGCTTCATCCACGGTGTCGCACAGATACCCCGGAAACGCTGTTTTTCCCTCGTAATAGGTATAGACCACCCGCGCGCAACTCTTCTCCAAGGAAAAGGCGCCGCGGATGGCATCCGGATCTCCCCCCTTGAGGCGGAAATCCTCCAGGTTGCCCGCATGGTGGTCGAACCACAAGCCTGCGGCAGGGTGATGGGGAAGATCGCAAACGATGGTATCCGCCCCGATGCCGAGATTCATGTCCAGGATGGACCCCGGCCCGGCAAACAGGAAGGTATCGATCCCCTGGGCCAGGCTGCACAGCGCAGCGCAAACGACACCGTCGAAATCGTCGTGTGTGACGATCTTGCTCAACGCCCCCTCAGGGAGAGGCCTGTTTTTCTCTTCCAGCACGCTCCTGTTTCCTCCCGCGTTTCGCGAGGAGAATAACCAATTCTAGATTTCTTGACAAACCCTCTGTACCATGCAGGAAATCCGGCACGAATCCGCTCAGAGGGCGCATGGATGAAAAACAGTGAACCGAGTTATCAAAGGTGCCTGACGCCGCCACAAGAGGTGGAACGAAGGGTCAGGGCTTTGCAGGCACGGTTAAAGGATACCACACTGGACGGTCTTCTCCTCCTTCATCCGGTCCACATCTACTATTTTTCAGGGACCCTCCAGGACGGCTACCTCTGGATCCCCTGTGAGGGTCTGCCCGTGCTCTGGGTCATTCGAAACCGGGAGAGAGCCGAGGCGGAAGCCTCGCTTGTGGAGATCCTGCCAAAAGAACGCCTCATGAAAATGGACCAGAGGATCCCCGGCGGGGAAGGCGTCCGGGTGGGGCTGGAAATGGACGTTCTCCCTGTGAAGGCCTTTCGAAGGATCCGAAAGATGCTTCCGGAAAGGTCCTTTGAAGATGCTGCACAGCTGATCCAGAGGATCCGGCAGGTCAAATCCCCCTACGAACTGGAATGGATGCGGGAAGCCGGCCGCCTTCACGCGCAGGTTTTTCAGGAAATCCCCTCCTGGATCCACGAGGGGGAGTCAGAGATCGAGCTGTCCGCAAGGATCGAATACGAGCTCAGGCTGCGCGGCCACCAGGGCCTGGTCAGGGTCCATCGCTGGAACATGGACCTCTTTTACGGGCCCGTGGTGAGTGGGGAGAGCGGGTGCGTCCCCAGCTGCTTCGACGGCCCGGTGGGTGCCCAGGGCCTCTTCCCGGCCGTGCCGCAGGGCGCGGGCTGGAAGAAGATCCGCCGCAGAGAACCGATCCTGATCGATCTGGTCTTCGGGTACAACGGTTATTTCGTGGACAAGAGCCGAACGTTCTTTCTTGGGCAGCCCTCAAACGAACACCGGGATCTCTATGCATTGTGTGAGAGGATTCAGGAAGCGGTAGTGTCCAGGCTCAAGCCAGGCACACCGTGCGCCTCCATCTACAAGGAGGTGATGGGGACGTTCGAGGACGCCAGCCCGTACGACTCCTCTTTCATGGGCTGCAGGGAGAACCGTGTGGGGTTTCTGGGCCATGGCGTGGGACTGGAACTGGATGAGTGGCCTGTCCTCGCCCCCCGGTTCAGGGAACCCCTTCAGGCAGGGATGACGATTGCCGTGGAACCAAAGTTTTTTCCGCCGGGCCTGGGCGGCATCGGGCTGGAAAACACCTTCCTCGTGGGGGACCAGGGCCCTGAAAAGCTCACGGACTTTTCCGACGATCTCGTTGTCATCGACTGAAAGGAGGCATGTGCCGGGCTCTCTTCTTCTCCCCATACAACCCTTCGAGCGCCGGCAGCAGGTACAGAGCAGGCTGTCAGGATGGGTCTTCCACATGGGCTAGAAAACGCTGGTACTTTGTCTCGGTTTGCGGCTCGTTGTCCACGCCAAGCCTTTCCAGGAGGTTCCTCAACCGTTCCCGATCCTCCTCCGGCTTCTCGGTCTCCACCTCCACCTCGAAATCCTCATGCCCGTCCGGATACAGGCTGGCGTCCAGCTCCAGGCAGATGCCTTCCGATAGGTTGTACACCTTTCTCCGGTTGATCATCTTCCCTGCCCATACCAGGGGATGAGGCCCGCCAAAGGCATCTGCCACGGCCTTCATGCCTGCATAGCCCTCGTCCCAGAGGGCTTCGGCATTCGGCGGCAGGTTCTCAAGGGATCCCTTCCACGGCTCTTCATACTCATCAGCCGAAACCAATCCTTCCTCCAGGGCTCCCCCAAGTTTCACCGTGAAAAGGGCCTTCCCCTTCTCGAGACGAAGCCGGATGACGCCCCGTGAACCCGGGACCCTTCCGTCCCTGGAACGGAAAAAGTGGTTGACCTGCTCAAACTCCTCGGCAGGGTTTCCCAGGCGGTGGCAGAGGGCCTCATAATCCCCCCTGCTCTTCAGCCTGTATTTGAGCTCAACTTCCCGACGGACCGCTTGCATGCTTTTAGCCCTGCCGTGGTCATCAACCTAGATGTTGAAGAAAATTCGAGTGAGGCGAAGACGATTCTTCGACGGATTGTTTTGCAATATGTAGGTCAGTCCTTTGCTTCATCTTCGCTCGGATGTTTCAGTGCCCAGACGAGCTTCTGGACCATCCCCGAGTCCTCGTAAAGGGGTCGAAGGAACTCCCTTGCCAGGACCTGGGAGATCTGATCCGGGGTTTCCTTCTGCACCTGGATGAGCTTTCGGACCAGTTCGGCCTCCTGGAGGTTTCGTGTGTAGTCCCAGAGGAGGCGGAGGGCCGTGGGGGAGAGGTTGTGCAGGTCCCTGCTTGTCCCTCTCATGGAATCCGGGGCGCCCACCGGCTTGCCCGTATCCAGGTCCTCCAGGGCGGACGTTCCCTTGAAGGCCCCCTCATCCACGGCAAGGTACCGCTCTGCAAAGGGTTTCAACCCCGGTGCGGAATCCTGAAGGATCTCCAGGACGCCTTCCGACGCCCTCCGCGTCTCCCGGCCTTCCAGGTAACCTGTCACGCCCCAGAACCCCAAGGTTCCCACCAGGAGTCCACCCAGGATGTTCAACAGATCGCGAAGCCAGAGAGGGAATTTCTTTGCCGGCTGTGTTTTCTTTCCTGCCTTTGCCTTCTTGGTTTTTCGAGCAGCCATGGGGCATCCCTTTTCGAGTTTTCACGTGAAGAAATTGTAACCTAGTTTGGATCACAAGTTCTGTCAAGTGACCCTTCATTGACAGATATCAGGCCGCTTCTTAGTATGTGGACCCATGGACGAACCAAAGAAGCCCGCAAGACCCTCCCTTTTGCGCATCATCCCCCAATCCATCGGCCCTGGCCTCCCGGAGGGGATTCTTCGGTACCGCTTTCCGATCCTCGCCCTCCTCCTTGTGCTGCTCTCCGTTTCCATCTACGGGATCTTCCATCTCCGAGCGGACTTCTCCTTTGAGACGCTCTTTCTCACCGAAGATGAAGAGGCCCAATTCTTCGAGGAGTTCAAGGAGCGTTTCGAAGAATCGAGCCGCGACGTCATTGTGCTGGTTCAGGGAGACGACATCTTTCAGAAGGCCGGGCTTCACCGGCTCCAGAAGCTCACCGAGGTTCTGGAAGAGATGGACGGCATCGAAAAGGTGCTCACCGTTCTCAACACCCCGTCCATCCAGGGGGAGGAAGACGGCGTGGTCATCGAACCGCTTGCCGAGGAGGTGCCGGAGGATCCGGCGGCCATCCAAGACCTTCGAAAAAAGGCCCTGGAGAACCGCATCTTTCGCAGGATGCTCATCTCCGAGGACGGAACCACCCTGTCCCTGCTCGCCCGGCTGGCTCTGCACGTGCAGACCGAAAAGGAAAAGAGGCCTGTTGTGGCAGCGGTTCAGGATGCGGCCAACGACATCATGGGAGACCGGTTCGCTGTTCACTTCTCAGGGATCCCCGTCATCCAGAAAGAATACACGGATGTGGGCCTTAATGACATGCGCATCTTCATGATCCTCAGTGCGCTGATCGTCTGCACCTTTCTCTACATCACCTTCCGAAGCTTTGCGGGGCTCTACCTCCCGCAGGGAGCGGTCATCACGAGCGTGATGCTTTTGCTCGGGCTCATGTCCCTCTGCGGCCAGAAGATCAACATGATCAACAACGTGATCCCCAGCCTGCTGCTCGTCTACGGGATCGCGGATGCAATCCATCTGATCCACCGCTATTACGAGGAACTGGGGAAAGGGCTCTCCAAGCGGGAGGCCCTGCTGATCACGATCCGTCACATGGCCCTTGCCTGCTTCATGACCAGCTTCACCACCGCCGTTGGTTTCTTCTCCCTGATCACGGCCACCATCGACATCATCAAGGCCTTTGGTTTGTTTGCGGGCGTCGGCATCCTCATGGCCTACCTGGTCACCATCCTGCTGCTTCCGATCCTCCTGTCCCTGCATCCTCCGCCAAAACTGATCGGGAGGATCTGGGAAGGACGAGGAGCCATCGAGAAGGTGCTGACATGGATGGGACGCCTGAATGAGCGTGCCCCGAAACGGATCCTCATCATCGGTATCCTTCTTTTCGCCCTTGCCGCTCTCCTTGCCACAAGGGTGAACATCGAGTCCTACATCCTCGAGGAACTCACCGAAGACAATCCCATCGTTCAATCGAACCACGTGATGGAAGAAGAGATGATGGGCGTGATGCCCTATCAGGTGCAGGTGGCCGCGGGTGAGGAGGGAGGCGCCCTGAACCCGGACTTCCTCGAGCGGGTGGACCGCCTGGAGGCGTTCATCGGTTCCCAGCCCTGGATCCGCAAGACCCTTTCCGTGGTGGACATCCTGAAGGAGATGAACCAGGCCATGCACGGGGGAGACCCTGCGCACTATCGCGTACCGGAATCCAGGGAACTCGTGGCACAGTACCTCCTCCTCTACGGGATGTCGGGGAACCAGGAGGACCTTGACGTCCTGCTCACACAGGACAACACGTATGTGCGTCTCAGCTGCCAGGGCCTTGACATGGGCACACGCAACTATTTCGAGTTGAAACGCCGAACCGAAGAGAAGGCAGCGACCCTGTTTCCCTCCCCTGCAACCTTTCACGTCACCGGACGCAGCCTGCTGGCCCAGCGCGCCCTGAGCAATGTGATCCGGGATATGCTCGTGAGCATCTTCACGGCTTTCGGGGTCATCTGCATCACCGTATCCATCCTTTATCGATCCCTGAAGGTGGGGCTGATCTCCATGGTCCCCAACGTCATCCCGCTGGTTTTCACCCTGGGACTGATGGGCCTTATGGGCATGACCCTTCGCACATCCACGGTGGTGATCTTCGCCATCTCCCTCGGAATCGCGGTGGACGACACCATTCACTACATCACACGGTTCCGGGAAGAGCTGGTACGCACGCGCGACTACAACCTCTCCATGTACAACACGCTCCGCAGCGCAGGCCGCGCCATCGTGCTGACCACCTTCATCATGATTGCCGGATTCCTGGTCCTCACGGTCTCCCATTTCAAAGCAACGCAGGATTTCGGCCTTCTGGCCAGCGTGACCATTGCTGCAGCCCTGGTGGGATCGCTGATCTTTCTGCCTGCCGCGCTCAACACGTTCAAGCCGTGGAAACTGGACAAGGCGGGCATGGCAACGGATGCGGGTTCCTCTGAAATCAGCACCTCCTGAAGTCGTGTTCACCGCATTCCCTTAGCCCGCAACTTGCACCTGCAGAAACACCGCAACGACTCGTAGAAAAGAGTACGGAGGGCAACCGAATGGCCAGAGACAAAAGGAGTCCGGCCGATCCTTCCGGAAACACGCGCTCCGGCGGCAAGGCCGGAAAGGAGAACGGGCAACCTGTTTCCACAGAGTCCGGGATCCCCTTCAAGCCCTTTTACGTGCAGGAGGACCGGAAGGGGAAGGCCGGATCCGAAGAGCCCGGCCAGCACCCCTTTACGCGGGGGCTTCACCCGGCGGGCTACCGTACCCGGCTTTGGACCATGCGCCAGTACGCCGGGTTTGGAACCGCCGAGCAGAGCAACGGGCGATTCCGCTACCTCCTGGAGCAGGGCCAGACCGGCCTGAGCGTGGCGTTCGACCTGCCGACGCAGATGGGATACGACTCGGACCATCCCCTGGCAGAGGGCGAGACCGGCAAGGTGGGCGTGACCATCGACTCTCTGAGAGACATGGAGATCCTGTTCCGGGACATTCCGCTCGACCGGGTCACCACCTCCATGACCATCAACGCTCCGTCGGCGATCCTCCTGGCCATGTACGTTGCCGTTGCCGAAGAACAGGGGATCGCACAGGAGAAGCTCAGCGGAACCGTGCAGAACGATATCCTGAAGGAATACGTGGCACGCGGCACGTATATCTACCCCCCACGACCATCCGTCCGCCTCGCAGCGGACCTGATGGCGTACTGCGCAAACCACATCCCCAGGTGGAACGCCGTCAGCGTGAGCGGCTACCACATCCGGGATGCGGGTTCCTCTGCGGTACAGGAAATGGCCTTCAGCATCGCCAATGCCCTGGCCTATGTGGATGCGGTTCTGGAACGGGGCCTGGATATCGATGCCTTTGCGCCCCGAATCTCATGGATCTTCAACACGCACAACGACTTCTTTCAGGAAGTGGCCAAGTACCGGGCCCTCCGCAGGATCTGGGCGCGTCTGATGCGAGACCGATACGGCGCAACATCCCACCGCTCCTGCATGCTGCGAACGCACTCTCAGACCGGCGGATCAACGCTCACGGTACAGCAACAGGAAAACAACATCGTACGGGCCGCCTACCAGGCACTTGCGGCCACGCTCGGCGGCGTCCAGTCCCTGGCCCTGTCCTGCTTTGACGAGGGGTTCAGCATCCCCACGGAGTTTGCCCAGCAAATCGCCCTGCGCACACAGCAGGTGCTCGCCCACGAAACCGGGATCACGCAGGTCGCGGATCCCCTTGGCGGATCCTACTACGTGGAAAGCCTCACGGACGAGTTGGAAACAAGGGCCAACGAGGAACTCGGCCGTATCGAGGCCATGGGTGGCGCCATTGCAGCCGTGGAAACAGGGTACTTTCAGACACAGATCCAGGAGGCCGCTTACGATCATCAAATGCAGGTGGAAACCGGTGAGCGGGTCGTGGTGGGCGTGAACCGCTTCCGGAAAACCGTGGCCCGGGATTTCGGCAACCAGGGTGAGGACATCTTCCAGGTGGACCCGGATCAGATCCGGAAGGAACAGGTCAAGAGGCTGGCGGCGCTGCGAAAAGAACGGGAAGGGTCCCGTGTGGAGGCCGCACTGGCGGCATTGAAAGAGGCTGCCCAGGGCACGAAACAGAACCTGATGCCTCCCATCCTGTCAGCTGTCCGATCCCACGCCACCCTTGGGGAGATCTCCGGGGTTCTGCGAGATGTCTGGGGAGAATACAAGGCAGAAACCGCCCGGCTCTAGCCCGCAACTTGCGTGAAACCCTGTTGCGGGAGAGGTGGAAGGCTTGTTGTCCTATGCGGATTCGCCAGCAGCTTCGAAACGCCCCTCCATCTTCGACACAGCGGCCGTTTCCTGTACCCTGATCCCCGGCAGGCACATCCAATCTGCAAATGAGCAGAACCGCAGGGATGAAGAACGTGCACCGAAACGTTGGAGGTCCCGGTATGGCGAAACTGAAAAAGGGCGCAAAGGCTCCGCAGTTCAAGCTTCTGGATCAGAATGGGAAACCCGTCAAGCGATCCGATTTCAAGGACAAAAAGCTCCTGATTTACTTCTATCCCAAGGCAGACACCCCGGGTTGCACGAAACAGGCCTGCAGCATTCGCGACAACCGGAGGAAGCTGGCGTCCCTTCGCATGGCCGTGGTGGGGATCAGCCCGGACGAACCCGGCAAGCAGGGCAAGTTTGACGACAAGTACAATCTGGTCTTTCCCCTGCTGTCAGATCCGGATCATGCCACGGCAGAAGCCTACGGAGCATGGGGAACGAAGTCCATGTACGGAAAGAAATATGAAGGGGTCATCCGTTCCTCCTTCCTTGTGGATGAAAAAGGGAAGATCATGGAAACATGGTACAAGGTGAGCCCTCTTGATACGGTGCCCAAGGCGCTGAAGGCCATGGAGGGGTCCTAGCAAGCGGAACGGACCATGCCATCCGGTTTCCCTGCCAGGTCTCAGTCCGGTTCACGGAGCCCGGGGGGGAGGACCTTTGGACTCATGTTGATGCGTGACGCAAAGGATCGGACCGCCTCTCCGTGAGGCCCAAAAGCTTTCTCACGCTTCCGGCAAACCTCGATGAACAGGTTCTGCGCGTTCCAGAGGTTCAACGGAACGGCAAGGATCTCCGCGGCCCGGAGAACGCACGCAGCCCCTTCCAGCAGATCCGGGATGTTTCCCGACTTTCGAAGCGACCGAATCCTCTTTTCAAGGACCATGAGCAGAATCCGCTCCCACCGTGCCGCCTTGGGCTTGTAGCCCCATTGCTTGGCCTGCTCCAGGAGCTGGGACAGCGACTGCAGGTC
>CAZSUQ010000053.1:0-13444 GCA_964609935.1 uncultured Thermodesulfobacteriota bacterium
CCCCATCATGGACTTCTTCCTCGGGATGAGCCCGAACATTTTTTTCCACGTAAAGTATGTTCTCACCGCGCTCTGCCTCCTCATCCTCTGCCTTCACAAGAATCTGCCCGTGGTCAAGTACATCCTTGGATCGGTCTTTGTCATTTATCTCATCATCGTGTTCAACCACATCTACCTGTTTTTTGTGATTCCTTAGCTGTATGCACACGTCTATTCTTGGAGGTGTGATGACATCAAAGGAAAACAGCGAGCAGCTCGATGTGGTGGATGAGTTCGATCGGTTCCTCACCACCCTGGACAGGGCCACGATTCACAGAAAACGCCTCATCCACAGGGCTGTGCATGTTTTCCTGATGAACCCCACAGGGGAGATCTACCTTCAAAAAAGGGCCATGACAAAATCCGAACATCCAGGATGCTGGGACTCCTCAGCATCCGGACACGTGGCAAGCGGGGAGTCGTATCCGGATGCCGCCTTCCGCGAGCTCGAAGAAGAGTTGAACCTCAAGATGGACCTGGAGTTTGTCTGCAAGGTACCTGCCTGCGACGAAACGGACAGGGAACACGCCATGCTCTTCAGGGCCCTGCTGAAGAAGGGGCAGGCTCAGCCCGTACCGAACCCGGTGGAAATCATGAACGGGGGGTTCTTCGAGGGGAAAGACATCCAACACAGGATCGAACAGGAGCCGGATCAGTTCACTCCGTCGTTTCGCGAGCTCTTCAGACTGTACAGGGGATGAAAAACCCGGGGAGTCCTTGAACGAAACCGTGCTCCGATCTAAGGCGGACAGGCACCTGGATCGAATTCCGTGATACCGCTCAGCCAGGCAAAGCAATCACTTATGTAGGTATTCCCGTCGCTGCCGCATACCGGCCCGCTGCATGGAGAATGGGGGCAGCTGCCCGAAAGGTAGTTGCCAATGCCGCTCAATTCCGCAAAGCATTTACTCAGGTATGTGTTTCCATCGTTGCCGCAAACCGGCCCGTTGCACTCCGCATAGGGACATGCACCCGCCAGATAGTTGAACACACCGGCCTGCTCGGCAAAGCAGTCGTTCTCGTAGGTGTTTCCGTCAGCCCCGCAGACAGCCCCGGTGAAGATCTGCGTACAATCGATTTGGGAAGGATGCCCACACGCTCCGGGGCCGAGGAGAAGAGAGAGAAGGAGAAGGCATGTGAATGTCTGCAGGCCCTTGCATACGATCATGATAAGGTTTCCTCCGTAAGGGTCTTTTCCAGGCAGGAGAGGATTTCGGGCATGAGCTCACCGCTCGGCCCTTCAAACACGACACCGTTGGGATGGTTCTCCGCAATAGCGCGGAAAGGGTTTTGAGAGGGGTTCACATCCACAAGGACGGCCCTCGGGTTCCTGGAGACGATGTCCACGATCTGCATGGGCAGTGTCGTTGCCCCTGAGGTTCCCACAATCATGAGGATGTCGGTGTTCTCGGCCCTGCGAATGGCACTCTCCGCCCTGAAGAAGTGCTCGTTGTAGAACTCGTCGAACCAGAGTACATGCGGCCTCGTCATCGCGCCGCACCGGGGACAGGTGAGGCGTTCCTTGTCTCGTTCCGCAACGGGTTCGTTCTTCCCCTTTTCACCCATGTTTCCGGGCATGGGATGAATCTCCATGCTGCAGTCCACCGCACAGCGCATGAAGTGGATGTTTCCGTGGATCTGAAACGACCGTTCCTCGGTATTCCCTGCACGGAGATGAAGGCCATCCACGTTTTGGGTGATCAGGCGAAAACGATCTCCAAGGGCCTTTTCCAGGTCGGAAACCCCCTGATGCCCGGCGTTTGGATGCGCAAGACTGCAAACGGTTCTTCGGTAGAGATACCAGGCCCATACCTCCCATGGGTCCACGCGGAACATGGCCTGGGTGGCCATCTCTTCGGGCCTGTATTCCCTGGATCCCACACGCCAGTATCCCTCAGGCCCACGAAAGGTCGGGATCCCGCTTTCCGCGGAGATGCCGGCTCCGGACAGGACGGAAACCGTTCTCCTGGGCACTCTCGAAGGATCCGTCAAGGAGGCAAGCCTGGAAAAGGCCTTCGAAGAATCGTTCATGGATCTATTTCCCTCGCCATCTGGCCCTTCGAACGATCCCTGACAGGACCTCCCCGGTCTTGGCCCGGATGAGCAGGTCTGCGTCCTGGTGCAGGTTGTCCACGTTCTGCGTGATCACGCAGTCCAGCTTTCCCATTTCATCCAGTTGGAAGCAGGCTGCATGAGAGGCATTGGGGCGGACCCGAAGGAGGAGAGCAAAAAGCTCTGTGTGCATGATCCAGTACTTCCTCCTGGCCTCCTGGCTGCTCAGGAATTTCTGATAGGTGAAATCCCTTGGATCGTAACGGTCCCACAGGCCACCCGGGGATCGAAAGTCAGGTATGCCGGACTCCGTGCTGATGCCGGCTCCGGTGAAAACGATGATTCGCTTCGCTGAAACCACCCATTTGGAGGCGGTTTCCATGTGTCCCGTGGATTCCATGCGATCTGCCGTATTGAACGGTCTTGTCTCTGTTCCTGGATCGAGGCTTCATCATATCCAGTGAAGGGGATCGAGGCAATGGGAATCAGCGGCTGGTTTCAATAAGAATGAAAAGCGATCAATGACCCAGGACCCTACAGCCGACTTGCCACTGGAAGGGATTGCAGGTTATACCGTATGCACAGTTTCAAGAATAGAGACCCGTCATCACAGAGCCACAGGGATGAAGAGAGACGAACTCGAAACGTTGTTACGGAAGATCCGATCCGTAAAGATCGCAGTGATTGGCGATTTCTGTATCGATGCCTACTGGATTCTCGACACCACTCGTTCCGATGTTTCCGTGGAGTCCGGTCGTCCCACGGTCCCTGTGCGCGAGCAAACCTACAGCCTGGGTGGAGCCGGCAACATCGTCCAGAACCTGGAAGCGCTGCATGTGAGCCAGATCTATGCTGCCGGGGTGATTGGAGACGATCTTTTCGGCAGGGAGTTGGTGAGACTCCTGGGACGGCACAAGACGGACACGTCCGCCATCCTCACGCAGGAGGGTTCCTGGGCGACTCCCGTTTACGGCAAGCCCTTTCAGAACCGGGAGGAGCAGGCAAGGCTCGACTTCGGGATGTGGAACGAACTCGACGAAAGGACGGAAGTGGATCTCTTGCAGCATACGGAGCGGATCCTTGAATCCGTACAGGCCTTGATCATCAATCAGCAGCTCGCTATGAGCATCTATTCCCATCGCGTACTGAAGGGTCTCAACAGGTTGGCTGAAAACCATAACGACAAGATATTCCTTGTGGATTCGAGGAACAAAAGCCGGGCTTTCAACAGGGTCATCCATCGGTTCAACGAGAGAGAGGCTGCAGCGCATTGTACGGAGGAGGTATCTCCGTCCGGAGGGATCGCTCGACAGGAAACCCACCGGTTCGCAGAGAGGATCCACAAGGAAACACAAAAGCCCGTGTTCATTTCTCGAGGCGAACACGGTGGGGTGGTATATTGGGACAAGAGAATCGACGATGTGGACGGCATCCAGACAGGGAAAGAGACCGACTCCGTGGGAGCCGGTGACACAGCGGATGCAGCCCTGGCCGCGGCACTGGCGGCAGGGGCCACCCCACTTCAGGCGGCAGAGCTGGCCAACCTGGCAGCTGCAGTGACCGTTCAGAAGATTCGTATGACAGGCACCGCTTCGCCGGAGGAAATCCTCCAACTCTTCGAACAGACGGAATGCAAGGCCCCCTCCCCATAACCGGCATCAACTGTGCTTCGCAGGACAGAGATGGTTCCCGGTCCGTGAACGGGATCAGATACAGATACCCAGCCCATCCACATCCTTGATGCACTGATCGCTTCTGCACTCAGCGTTTTCTGAGCAGGTCCACCCTGCAGGCTTTCCATCTTCCTCATCTCCGCAGGCTGGGGCCAGAAAGAGGAGGAAGAAAAGGGGGATGAGAAGGGATCGCTTCATGGCTCACCTTTTACGGGCAGGGGGAGATTGCGTCACAGGTGCGGCTTCATTCAGCGCCATCTGAAGGATAACACCTCTTACACGCAAAGGACAGGGTCCGCGTCACCGATCCTTCGGGAGGCGTTCTGGAGTCCCATGTCATGAGTCTTCTTGACACACTGCAGAACCTACACTATAGATAAATATTCAACCAGGCAGGAAGTTGCCCCCCTTAGACAACGGCCAACTCCTTGAATCAAAAGCAGGAATTAATGATCCATCGCGTCCGGACAGGCAGAAGGCACACGGCCTTTTCCCTCGTTCGTTCCCGTGGCTGAGGAGGATGATGAAGAAGGAACTCGCAAAGGCCTATGATCCAAAGGACGTGCAGGCGAACATGACCCAGCGATGGTTGGAGCACGACGCCTTTTCCGCCATGCCGGACGACCGGTCTCGTAATCGGCGCTATGTCATCATGATGCCCCTGCCCAACGTCACGGGCGCTCTCCACATGGGGCACGCCATGGACAACGTCATGCAGGACCTGCTGATCCGCTGGCACCGGATGATGGGGGACAACACGCTCTGGCAGCCCGGCACGGATCATGCCGGCATCGCAACGCAGGCCGTGGTGGAGAAGCGCCTCCTGGAACTTGAGGGAAAGACCCGTCACGACATCGGTCGCAAGGCGCTGGTGGAGCGAATCTGGGAGTGGAAGGACGAGTACCAGGCCCGCATCGTTCATCAGCAGCAACAGATGGGGTGCTCCTGTGATTGGAAACGGCAGCGCTTCACCATGGATAGGGTGTGCTGTGCTGCCGTGCGCGAGACCTTCTTCCGCCTCTTCTCGGACCGGTTGATCTACCGCGGAGACCGCCTGGTGAACTGGGACTGCCAGCTGCAGACCGCGGTTGCGGATGACGAGGTCTACCATGAAACCGTACAGGGACACTTCTGGCACCTGAGATACCCAATCATCGACCCCAAACCAGGGGAGCCGTCCTGGGTCGTTGTTGCCACCACAAGGCCGGAAACCATGCTCGGGGATACGGCCGTTGCCTGCCACCCGGACCCTGCCGGCGCCCTGGACGAGCGGATCGCAGAGCAAAAGAAGAAGCTTTCGGAATCGCCTGCAAAAGAAAAATCTGTCATTCAAGCCGAGTTGGATCGGCTGGAAGAGAGAAAACGAGGTGACCTGGCCGTGCTCGAGCGGTTCGGGGAGATGGCCAGACAAGGACGAAAGGTATTGCTTCCCCTGATGAACCGTGAGATCCCCCTGATCCTCGATGAATGGGCCAAACCCGAACTTGGATCGGGATGCGTAAAGATCACACCTGCCCATGACCCCAACGACTACGATGTATGGGTGAGGCACAGTGAGGAGATCGGCATCGTCAATATCATCGAACCGGATGGGACCTTGAATGCCGATGCCGGTCCTTATGAAGGGCTGGATCGATTCCATGCCCGCCAGAGGGTCCTGAAGGACCTGGAAACAGAGGGGTTGATCCATGCCATCGAGGAACGCGAGGTGGACATCGGACATTCCGACCGTTCCAAGACCCCCATCGAGCCCTACCTGTCCAAGCAGTGGTTCGTGAGAATGGGGGACATGGATGGGGGCATCGTGTGCGGCAAGGGGACACCCCGAGAGTTCACCACCAAGGGGTTGGCCCAGACGGCCATGGATGCTGTCAGCGATGAATGGGCCACACCCACGGGACGACGACTCACCTTTCACCCGGAGAGGTACGAGAGCGGATATGTAAACTGGCTTTCCGAGAAGAGAGACTGGTGTATCAGCAGGCAGTTGTGGTGGGGACACCGTATTCCGGTGTGGACGGCCAGCCCTGCCGGGCACCGGGACCTGAAACAGGTTCTCGATGCTCTACCCATGGACGCGGAAGAGGATCTGCGGGTGTGGGTCGCCGAACCGAACGGGACCGAGCACACGCCGGAAGATGGGTTGAGACTGGCTGCCAAAGGGGAGGGCCCCTTTGAGGTCCAGGTGTGCCTGCGAGATGAAGCGGCAGACAAGAAATACGGCCATGCGCTGCTTTCAGCAGGTCTCGAACAGGATCCGGATGTTCTGGACACGTGGTTCAGCTCCGCTCTCTGGCCCTTCTCCACCCTGGGGTGGCCCGATCCGGAACGTGCGGCCATTGAAAAAGGGCAGGCAGCACTTGGTCAGGCGAACCAGGGCGAAGATGCGTTCTCCTATTATTATCCGGGCTCCTGCCTGGTCACGGCCAGGGACATCATCACCCTGTGGGTCGCCCGCATGGTGATCATGGGCCTCTACAATCACGGTGACGTGCCCTTCACGGATTGCTTTGTTCACGCAAAGATCCTGGACGGCCGTGGCGTGACCATGTCAAAGAGCAAGGGTAACGGGATCGACCCTGTGGATATCATCGAGCGCTATGGCGCTGACGCCATGCGATACCTGATCTGTGACATGGAGACAGGCATGCAGGACGTCCGCTTGCCTGTCCAGGCCACCTGTCCCTCCTGCCGGACCCTGGTGGAGCTGACGGATGCGAAACATGGCCGCACGATCTTTACCTATCTCTGCACCTCATGCGGAAGCGAGTTCGACGTTCTCGGCACCATGGAGGACGTGCCTTCGGCAACCGTCATCAGCGATCGCTTCGAAACAGGGAGAAGCTTCTGCAACAAGCTCTGGAACGCTGCGCGTTTCACCCTGATGAATCTGGGCGATCTCTCGTATTCTTCCCTGTCCCGGGAACAACTCGCTGCAGAGGATCGCTGGATCCTGTCCAGGTTGAGCCGTACCGTAACAGAGGTGACCGGGCACCTGGATGCCTACCGTCCTTCAGCGGCCCTGAGTACTGCAAGAGACTTCTTCTGGGGTGAGTTCTGCGACTGGTACCTGGAACTCATCAAGCCCCGGATGCGCGACGAGGTTCAGGCACCCATCGCCCAGCAGGTGCTTGCCGTTGGCCTCGACCAGGTTCTGCGACTCCTGCACCCTTTTGTACCCTTTATCACCGAGGCCCTGTGGAGCTACCTCAACAGCCAGGCACCTGCCAGGGGGATTTCCGAGCCGCTGCCCTCGTCAGATCTCTGTATTCAGGCTGCATGGCCAAGGCCCTGTCAGGACTGGGAAGATGCTGAACTCGAGGATGAGTTCGAGCAGGTACAGATGGTCATCGGAAGGCTGCGCGAGCTTCGTTCGCACCACGATGTCCCTCCTCGCAAGGAATTGCCTGCTGCGGTCAAGGCCGAGGGCAAATCCTTGACCTGCCTGAAGCATCACTCCCATCTCATTAAGGACCAGGCACGGCTCTCATCACTCGAACTCGGCGAGTCCGTGGAGGTTCCCAAGAACCCTGCAACACAGGTGATGGGAGAAATCGAGGTCTTTCTGGGCGACGTGCTGGACCCGCTCAAGGAGAAGACACGCCTTGAAGGGCTGAAGGCGAAGATCCTCAAGCAGCTCGAGGGGAGCCGCAGGAAACTGGACAACCCCAAGTTCGTGGCAAAAGCACCGCCCGAGGTGGTGGAAGAGGAGCGTCGCAGGGTGGCCGAGCAGGAGGCTCAGCTGTCCCTCATCGAGAAGAACCTCGGCGCGCTGCCCGGGTGAGCCCACCCTTCCTACAAAGAACCCCCACTTTCTGATTCAGGTATACCCCTGTCAGGGATTTGAGCAGAGCCAGCACTTCCTATAGGGAGAAAACCCCATCTCCTGACCGGAGAGGTATTACTCCCCCTGACGTTTGTACAGTGCTTTTCTGCCAGGGCATTGGCAGACGGATGCGCTTCCTGCCGAGGTTTTGTATGCACACAAGGTGGCGTGTGATGCATTCACAAAGAGCACGTCCTGCGTTAAATCCTCAACCTCGCACGGTTGGTTCTGGTCCGAAGGACATGAAAGTGAGACTTCCGCTGTTGAGGACTTTCCCTGGTTTCCAGCCGAGTCCATCGATTCTCCTGAAAGAATTTTCCCAAGCCTCACCACAAGAGGCATGTAATGAAAAGAAACCATGGGGTTTCTTGCCGACAGTAAAACCTTGTTTCGGCAAGATCCTTTCCAAACTTTAGGACAGGGTTTATGGACAATACCAGGGGAAATGGTTGCGGATATTTGTGGAAGGACAAAATCAAAAAAAAAGAAGGCCGTCTGAGGAGGTTGTTCGACGGCCCGGCAAAAAGGAGCAGGGGAAGGTACAAGCGCCATAAAGTCTACAGCATAAATAGGGTATATGTAAGCCTTTATCAAAAAATTTCTCCCAACCAATCCAGGCTGCTTCATACAGACCTTCAGGTTTTTCTGTTGCATTGGAGAAAATGTCTTAGTACCCTGAGTGCCCTGATGGGAGTTTGGCACACCTGTTTTACACCCACCCGCTAACCGAGAGAAGAAGCAGACATGTTTCATCCAAGAAGAAGGTACATGCATGTGCACCGGTTATCCGGGGCATCCGGACTCAAGGGCTTCAGTGGGCAGGCAAGAGTCGCTTTGGGACGATCCGCACTGATTCTGTTGTGCCTCTTGCCTCTGGTGCTAGGGGCCTGCCGCAGCGACGAGGCCATTCTCTTCAAAAGGAATATTACAGCAGGCGCCGGAGGCGGGTTCACGGTGGGTTCGAGCGGGGGTACGATCAACTACGTCCCTCCGGGCGCTGCAAGCATACAGGTGGATCTCACCTTACCGGCGAACGCGGTGCCTGACGGCACGGTCATTACCGTGGAAGAATCCGACAATTCCCCTTCAGACCCGGACGTGGATATGATTCCGGATCTCGTTTTCCAGTTTGGCCCAGAGGGTCTCGTCTTTGCTGTGCCGGTCTTACTGAAGATCACTTACGATCCCTCGGAACTCGGCGGGGAAGCTCCCGAGGACATGAGGGTCTTCCGGTCCACAGGAGGCCTGTGGGAAGCCCTGGATGCGACCCTGGATGCTGCTGCGCATACCCTTTCAGCCAACATCCCAGGTTTCAGTTTCTTCGGTATCGGTATTCCTATCGACCTCACACCACCGGTGACAACCGCGGATCCCTTTGGCGGGATCTTCAACGACTGTGTGGACGTTTATCTGAACTGCAACGACGGAGATGGGGTCGGCTGCAATGTTACCTTTTTCGATAAAATCGAAGGTACCGGAGTTGCCGCCTATACGTTGTACGATGGAGGCCCCATTACGCTTACCCGGGACACTACCCTCATGTTCTACTCCACGGACTTGAACTGGAACTCCGGAGAGGTCTCCACCGAGGAATACACGGTGAACGGCTGTGGTGAAGATCCCCCAACGAACACCACGCCGGCAAACTTCATCAACGGCGGGGCAGAATCCACCACCTCCCTGGATCTTTCCCTGGAAATCTCGGCCACGGACAACACCGCTGTAACCGCCTACCTGGTCAAGTCGGACAATGCGGATCCACCCGACCCGGACGATCCGGACTGGGTTGCCGTGACGCCCACAACGAATTACTCGGACACGGTCTCCTATCTTCACCCCAACGACATCCCAGGTGTGAAAACCGTGCACGTCTTTTTCAAGAACGGGAGCGGCCTTGTCTCGGAAGTGGCCAGCGACTCAATCACCTACTCTACCGGGGACTGTACCCTGATCGACTTCGAGACCCTGCCCGACGGGACACCCTGGGGAGGCGGGGGCAATTGTGGTGAGCAATATGCCGTCAAGGGCGTCTCCTTCCAGTTCACAATGAACGGCGGCGGCTGCATCGGGGCCTGCGTTCCCTGGGTGGAATTGTCTATACCTCCCTACAGTATGCACTGGCTGACCAACGCAAAAAGGGCCAGTCCAGCCGGCTGGCACATCGGAGTGCTCCACATGGCGTTTTCCGGCAACCCTACGGAAGTAGCGTATCGTCTTTGGTACCCCACCGCCGCGGGTATCATGACGATCGAGGCTGACGATGCCACCGGCCAGCCCGTCCCCGAGTCTGCCATCGGACGCCAAGATATCGAGTCCATCGGGATCCGTAGGAACCAGAACATCACAATCAGCTGGGCAAGCGGCATCAGTGCAATACGCTTGTACGCCTCTGGGTTCAAAGTAAACGTGGACGATCTGAGTTTCTGCGGTGGGGAGTAGTAGATTCCTGCTGATTCTGTTTGCATTGGAACCGCCCAGGTATCCATCTTCCTGGGCGGTTTTTTTTAGTCGAGACTAGAAAACTAGAACAAGCGTGGAACTCTCCAGTTCTGAACTTTACTCGGCACCTTCCGGAACGATCTATCCGAAATGGCCACCCTGCCTAGATTCGAAGGATCTTTCTGAAAAATCGAAGCAAGCGAAGTTCCACCCATTGGTAGTAAAGAATCCCCACACATACTCCAAGGACGATCCAGGCATAAGGCATCAATCCTCGAGGAAAACCAACCTTCATCAATACAAGCACCAATAAAGTAATAGCGGGATAGTGAACAAGATAAAGCGAATAGGAGGCATCCCCAAGCAAGCGTAGAAAATGGGGTGTTTTTAAGCCCTTTTTTATTTCAATGCAAGCCGCACCCATAACGACAAAAAAACAGGGTATGCCGTAAAAATAGATTCGGAAGAACGACCTGTCATGATGGCAGAGAAGTCCAAGATAATCTTCGTTAAGACCAAACAGGAGAAAAGCCGCAGAGCCGGCCCATAGATAGAGACCGGCATTAGCGATTCGCCGGTGTTTTACGAGCCAGGCTGCAAGGACCCCCAGAAAGAATTCGATATTAAAGGGGGAAAATAGAAAGCTCATGGGCAGTTCATTCAAGGGGGAATGGACAAAGACCTTCCACGCCATCCCCCTGAACAGGTAGCTGAAGAGCGTTCCCCCTATCCAGAGGTAAAGGCCGAAACGTGACCATTTCCTGGGAATAGCAATAAAGATGCCGAACAAAAGGTAGAAGAGCATTTCGTGAGACAGGGTCCATGCCACCCCGAGTACGGGCAAATGGTTTTGAGGAATGAGAAAAACCGATTTCAGAATATTCTCCAAGGCCCGCCCGGATTCATTGCTGATGGTAGGAAATACAATGTTGAAAATAATAACCGGAACGAGAACGCTCCAATAAACCGGAAGGATGCGGACAAACCTCTTTCTGAAATAGATCCAGGATTTTTCTTTCTTTCCGATATCTTCCTCGTGAATGTAGAAAATGATAAACCCACTCAAAACAAAGAAGAAATCAACTCCCGATCTCCCAAAAGCAAACAAACCGTATAGCCAGGCATCTCCAAAATTGTCCACGTGGATTCGTGTTACGTGGAACAACAGAACCAGCAGGGCTGCGAAGCCCCGGAACATTTGTAGAGAGTAAATCTTTTTCATCCGATTCCGTGCGGCATCGAAGGATGCCATCCGCGTCCTGCACGCATGCGCGCCAGAAATAGAAAAGCCTGCAATCTTTGTTCATTGCAGGCTTTTCGTTGTGTTGGTGCCGAAGGGGAGATTCGAACTCCCACAGGGTTGCCCCCACTGGACCCTGAACCCAGCGTGTCTACCAATTCCACCACTTCGGCTTAATGGGTTCCGGGATCTTCCCTTTCCATGTTTACAAAAAGACGTGCATGCCGCCCGTGTTGCGTTGCAACCGATGATGAGAAAGGGTACCCTTTTGAATTAACAAGGTGTTTTCAATATACTTTTTGCTCCCCGGATTGTCAATTGCTAGGAGGAATGATGCTTCCATTGCCTCTCCTGGATGAGTGGTTGAACATGGCCTTGCAGGAGGACCTGGGAACAGGTGATGTAACCACTGACTCCCTCATCCCGGCCAACCGGTGGGGAAAGGCCGAACTGGTGGCCAAGGAGGCGTTCGTGGTGGCAGGTCTTCCGGCAGCCCTGCGTGTCTTTGACCTCCTGTCGGCATCCTTTCACAACGAGGTCGCCGTATCCGATGGCGAGAGCCTGAACAGCGGCCAGGTCCTGGCCGTACTCCAGGGCCCGCTGGGCGCCATGCTCAAGGGAGAACGCGTGGCCCTGAACATCCTTCAGCACCTCTCCGGGGTGGCCACGTTGACGAGGCGTTTCGTGGATACCGTGCAGGGCACGAGCGTGAAGATCCTGGACACGAGAAAAACGATGCCCGGCATGAGGGCACTGGAGAAGTATGCGGTACGGATGGGAGGAGGAAACAATCATCGATCCAGCCTGTCCGAGGGGGTGCTCATCAAGGAGAACCACATTCTCGCATGTGGGGGGATCCGGAAAGCCGTCAGCGAAATGAAAAAGAAGACACCGCAGATGCTTCGGATCGAGGTGGAGGCCGCCACCCTGGACGAGGTGGCAGAGGCCGTGGAGGCAGAGGCGGACATGATCCTGCTTGATAACATGCCGGTGGAGACCCTGAACGAGGCCGTCAAGCTGGTGAACGGGCGTATTCCGCTGGAGGTTTCTGGTGGTGTTTCCCTGGAGAACGTTCGCCCCATTGCAGAAACCGGTGTCAGCGCCATATCGGTGGGCCGACTGACGCACTCCGCTCCCGGTGTGGATATCTCTCTGATGGTGAGACATGCCTGGCCCAAAGACACAGACGGATAGGATCTTCAGCCTTCTCCAGGAAACCGGGGGGTTCGTTTCCAGCCAGGAGATCTGCCGCAGGACAGGGATCTCGAGGGCGGCCGTTTGGAAGCAGATCGAGACGCTTCGGAAGCAGGGATTTTCCATTGAAGGCGTCTCTTCGGTGGGATACAGGCTCAGCGGAATCCCGGATGCCTTACACGTTCTGGAGATGATGCCCGCCTCTGACTCCGCAAGGATCGGAAAAAGGATCATCGTCAAGGAGGAGACCGGGCCCCGAACCACGAAGCCTGGGGCCGGGGGGAGGAGGGCGAGGAAGAGGGGGTAGCGGTCCTTGCGGTATCCCAGCAAGCCGGAAAGGGTCGCAGGGGTCCGCAGTGGATCAGCCCCCCGGGAAAAAATCTCTACCTCTCCATCCTTCTTCGTCCCTTGCTCCTCCCTTCCGAGGCCCCAATCATCACCATCATGGCGGCCGTAAGCCTCTGTGAGACAATAGAGGCACTCTATTCGCTTGAACCGAGAATCAAATGGCCCAACGATATCCTCCTGGAAGGAAAGAAGGTGTCTGGCATCCTTGCCGAGCTCCACGCGGAACAGGAGAGCATCCATTTCCTTATCCTTGGAATCGGGGTGAACCTGAACATGGACAGGAAGATGATTCCAGGGGATCTCCTCTATCCGGCCACCTCGGTTGCCCTCTGCCTGGGGAGGGACGTGGAACGTGTGCCCTTTGCACGGAGACTGATGGAGAATCTCGACAGAGGGTATGAAGAATTGCTGAAAGGCGATGACTCACTCATCAGGCGCAGATGGATGGAATCCTGTGCTCATCCTGATGCCAGCCTGGAAGTCAATACCCCAAAGGGTGTGCTTTGCGGTCGTTTCAAGGGGATTGACCAGGAAGGGGCCATGCTGCTGGAAACGGAAAGATCGCACACAGAGAGGATTCGGGCAGGGGACGTGATCAAGGTTTCATCCCAATCGAGGCAGAAAAAACAGCGC
>CAZSUQ010000054.1:0-13442 GCA_964609935.1 uncultured Thermodesulfobacteriota bacterium
CTGCCCTCTCCACATCCGGCATCGAGAACCCTGAACCCGGGCTTGAGCTCGAGTTTATTGAAGTCCACCGTTAGCATGAATCGCCTCCCGGTACACCTGAACGATCTTCTCAGCAGCGTGTTTCCACGTGAAATGACGGTGGACTCTCTCGAGACCGGCACCGGCCAGCTCGCTTCTTCTTTCCGGGTTGTCCAGCAGGAACAGGATGGCCTGCTCCAGTGCTTGCACGTTTGCGGGGGGTACCAGGACACCGGCATCGCCCACCACCTCGGGAAGTGCGCCGCCGGTGGTGCTGACCACCGGTGTGGCGCATGCCATGGCCTCGCCCGCCGGGAACCCGAAGCCTTCGTAAATGGAGGAGACCACCGCAAGGGTGGAGCGCGCGTAATAATAGGGAAAGTCCTTGTCCTCGATGTGCCCGGTGAACTCCACGCACCCGTTGAGGTCGAGCCTTCTCATCAGGCGATCGATGTCCCCGTCCTTCTTGGGCTGGCCGATGACCGTGAGCTTGACCTCCCGCGTCTTTCGAATCCGATCCACGGCCTTGAGGAGAAACTTCAGCCCCTTGATGGGCGCATCCGCACTGTTCGTGGTCATGATGTGATTCGGTTCCCTTTTCACATGGGTAAGGGGCCGGAAGGTTTCTATGTTGATCCCGTTCTGAATCACCGAGAAGCGGTCCTTGGGTATATTGAAGGCCTTGGCCGTGTCCCTCTTCGAACACTCGGAAACCGTGATGAGATGGTTCAGTTTCCTGGCGACGCGCACCTGCATCCCGATAAAGGAGTACCACCTCCGGATCTTGATCCTCTTCCACCAGCGCTTCTCCAGCTTGAGCTCCGCTTCCCTGTCGTAGGTGATGGGGTGGTGGATCGTGGTTACCAGGGGGAGGCCCAGGCGCCGGATCCCGAGCATTCCATAGGAGAGACCCTGGTTGTCATGCACCACGTCGAAGTCATTCCTGTGGTCCCTCAGGAACTTACAGGCCCTCAAGCCGAAGGTGAGGGGCTCGGGGAACCCGCCGGTGGAAACGCCGAACCATTCCATCAGGTTGATGGGGGAGAGAAGTTCACCGGGCCTTGGGATCCGGAACAGGTCCTCCGGGTTGTAGAGATCCAGGCTCGGCAGCGGGTGGAACTCGATGTCCCCATCCAGGTGGGGGTACGGAGGGCCGGAAACCACGTGGACCTTGTGTCCGAAGTCCTTCAGGATACGGCTGATTCGCTTGATGTAGACGCCCTGGCCTCCGCACCGGGGGTTGCCGCGGTAAGTCAGCAGGCAGATCCTCAAGCCACCGTTCGCAATCCTGTCTTCGGTCTTGGATGGCTGTTCAACGTCCATAAGGGAATCCGGGGCCGCTCGATCCCCCCTCCGGGGGTCGATCCTGGACCTCTTTCTGTGCGGGATGCTCGAATCTTCTTGGTTTTGAGCCGATTGACACTTGATCAATAGGCGGGAAAGAATCCTAAAAGACTACACCTTTTGACCTTTTTCATCAAGGATCTTCCCTTAAGGACCAGACCCGGACGTACGCGAGCACGATCCGGGTCTTATTCAAAGAAGGCTTGTGGATTCGGGTAGTTCCACAGCCACGGCAGAAGATCTCGCTTAGGGGCGGGGAAGGAGCCCCGCCGCGTCGGCGATCTCCCTGACCTTCTCTTCCCACTCGATGGCCATGATGTGCACCCCGGCCACGCCCTCCATCTCCTTGAGCTCCTGGATGGTCTCCACGCAGATCTTGATGCCTTCCGTGGCCGCGTTCCCCTTGCCCGCTTCCCGGAGGCGCTTGATGATGTCGTCCGGCACATCCATGCCGGGTACGCTCCGGGACATATACCGCGCCATACCGACGCTCTTCATGGGGGTCACACCGGCAAGGATCTTCACCTTTTCATGGAGCCCGCGATCCACCACCCCCTTCATCCACTCCCGGAACTTGTCCATGTTGTAGATGCATTGTGTCTGGACGAAGTCCACGCCGGCTCCGGCCTTTTTGGCCAGCCTGGGCACCCGGATCTCAAAGGGGTCGGCAAAGGGGTTCGCCGCAGCACCGATGAAGAATTTCGGGGGGTCCTTGATCTCATCTCCGTTGATGAACTTTCCTTCGTCCCGCATGCCGCGAACGGCCTTGATCAGCTGGATGGAGTCAATGTCGTAGACGTTCTTCGCGCTGGGGTTGTCACCGAAGCGCTGGTGATCGCCGGACAGGCAGAGCATGGTGTCCAGGCCGAGGGCGGCGGCGCCCAGGAGGTCGCTCTGGATGGCAATGCGGTTCCGGTCCCTGGTGACCATCTGCATGATGGGGTTGAGCCCCATCTGCTTCAGGATCGAACAGGCCGCAATGGAGGACATCCTCACCACCGAGGTCTGGTTGTCGGTCACGTTGATGGCGTCCACCACGCCCTTGAGAAGCTCCCCCTTCTCCCGGATCTCGTCGGGGTTGATTCCGCGAGGCGGTCCGCACTCGGAGGTCACCGCAAACCCGCCGTTTCCCAAGACCTTTTCCAAATAGCTGCTTGTCATCATTCTCGCATATCCTCCCTGACGATCTTTCGCGGTCCGCCGTCCCGGCTGGTGGCCCAGTCCTTGTAGTCCAGGAGCTCCTCGTAGGCCTTTTCCAGGATCCCGAGGGACTTCATGCGGTCCACAATGAGCTGCCAGCCGCACACCACGTTCGGGTCGATCTCGCACATGCCCTTGGTGGAGCCCCCGCAGGGCCCGTTGAGCAGGCTCTTGGAACAGCGCGTGATGGGGCAGATCCCGCCGGTGAGGTGCAGCACGCAGTTTCCGCATCCCTGGCAGTGCTCTGTCCACACCCCCTGCTCCTGGGAACCGCCCATGAAGTCCGTGTTCAGACCGGGAACGGCCACGATCTCCTTGTAGCGCTCGGCCATGTACTGGACACCCACCCCGCAGGCGATGGAGAGGATGGCCTGGTAGTCGCCCACGAGATTCTGAATCTGATCGATGTATTCGGGATCACACTGCCTCTCCAGGGTGGTCTCCTTGATCTCGATCTCTTTGCCGTCCTTCTTCCGGGCAAGCCTGATGGTGGAGGCAAGGATCCCCACCTCCTTCTCACCACCGGCCGCGCACACGGCCACGCACCCCTTGCATCCGGCCAGGATGACCTTGTCAAAGGGCTCAAGCATCCGAAGGATCTCTTCCATGGGTTTTCGGTGTCCAATGATCATGAACGGATCTCCTTTATCACTTCAACGTGTTCTGTCTTCAAACCTTCGACGAAACCCGGCGATGTTTCCAGGCCAGATCCCTAAGCTACCTTCTCTACTCCCTTTGCCTGCCCTCCGGACGCGCCCTTCTCCGGGTTGTCGCTGACACCCGCTTCCGGGGGCTCAAGGGGTTCGCTCCCCTGGCCCGTCTTTACGGGGCTGGGGCCCAGGGCCTTGATCCGGCTCGTGAACTCCTTGGCGATGTCCACGAATCGAGGGCCGTCGGCAGCGGAAAGGTTGTACATCTCCACCCTGCCCGGGTTGATCCCCACGTCGTGCAGGATCTCCTTTACGTAGGCCACCCTCTTCTTTGCCCGGATGTTGCCCATGAGAAAGTGGCAGTCCCCCTCTTCGCAACCTGCCACATAGACGCCGTCCACACCGTCCTCAACAGCCTTGAGCAGGTACAGGGCATCCACCTTTCCCGTGCAGGGCACGCGGATGATCTTCACATTGGTGGGGTAATCCATTCTCATCGAACCTGCCAGGTCCGCAGC
The DNA here is from genome assembly GCA_964609935.1 of uncultured Thermodesulfobacteriota bacterium. Taxonomy (GTDB): domain Bacteria; phylum Desulfobacterota; class DSWW01; order DSWW01; family DSWW01; genus CAYTRL01. Next base: position 3,731 of record CAZSUQ010000054.1, read on the forward strand.
CGTGTATGCTCAGTAATTGCAGCAGTAGGCGAGGATTTCCGGCTCAAAGGATTCAGCCATATTTCTTCTCTCCTGTTCTTCAGGAATCTTTGGGCTCTTTGCCTGTGGATGTGACCTCTTCTTGCTGTAACAACGCCCGGCTCTTCTCCAGGATCTGGTCGTCCGTGTAGTGCTGGAGCTGGATCGCCTTCTGCGGGCACTCGGACACGCAGTTCCCACAGCCCTGGCACTGGGACGAATCGATCTCGGAATACCCGTCCTCATGGATATAGGGCACATTGTACGGGCAGGCACGCACACAGATGAGACAGACGGCGCATTTCTCCGGGTCCACCTTGGCCACCACGCCGCCCACCTGCATCCGGTCCTTGCTGATCACCGTACAGACCCTGGACACCGCTGCAGCCGCCTGGGAGATGGACTCGTGAATGGGCTTGGGCCCGTGTCCCATGCCGGCCATGAAGATGCCGTCGGCCGCAAAGTCCACGGGTCTCAGCTTCATGTGGGCTTCCAGGTAGAACTTGTCCAGGGTGCGGGACACCTTGAACAGGTTGGCCACGGAATCGTTGTCCCTCGGGATGATGGCCGCGCTCAGCACGAGCAGGTCCGGTTTCAGGCGCACCTTCCGCTGAATGGCGGGATCAACCGCGGTCACCACGAGAGCGCCGTTCTCCTCGCTCACCTCGGGCTTGCTCTCCGGGTCGTAGCGCGTGAACAGCACGCCCTGCTCCCGGGCCTGCGTGTAGTACTGCTCGAGCATGCCGTAGGTACGCACATCCCGGTAGAGGATGTTGACGCTCGCTTCGGGATTGATCTCCTTGATCTTCAGGGCGTTCTTCACCGCACTCGAGCAACAGAGCCGGCTGCAGTAGGGGCGTTCCGGGGTCCGGGAGCCCACGCACTGGATCATGACCACCTGGTTGAACTGCTTCGGATCGATTTCACCTGCAACCAGCTTTTCCTCGAACTCCTGCTGGGTGACCACGCGCGGACTCTTGCCGTACAGGTATTCATCCGGCTTCCACTCCTCACCCCCGGTGGCCAGCAGCACCACTCCGTGCTCAACACTGCGGTATACCATCTGCGGACCACAGGTGATCCCTGTCTTGAAGGCCCCCTTTGACCCTTCATGGTCCGCCAGCACCGCCTCGGTGAAGACCTCGATGGACGGATGGTTGCGAACCCGCTCCACCATGTCCCTGTAGAAGCCCTGAACGTCCTTTCCGTCCAGGGTGTAGTGGAGATGCCGCAGGTTGCCGCCCAGTTCGGCCTCCTTCTCCACCAGGGTGACCTCGTATCCCTGGTCCGCAATCTGAATGGCTGCGCTCATCCCGCTCAGGCCCCCTCCCACCACCAGGCTGGCTTTGTTGATGTCCCTGTACTCCGTGGGGAGGGGCTGAAGCAGCCGTGCCTTGTACACGGCCATGCGGAGAAGCTCCTTTGCCTTTTCCGTGGCTTCCTCGTGATTGTGCATGTGCACCCAGGAGCACTGGTCCCGGATGTTGGCCATCTCGAACAGATACGGGTTCAGCCCGGCCTCCCGGATGCTGTCCCGGAACAGGGGCTCATGGGTCCGCGGGGAACAGCTCGCCACGACAACGCGATTCAGGTCGTGCTCCTTCACGGCGTCTTTGACGGTTACGAGGCTGTCCGAGGAGCACGAAAACAGGAACTCCTCGGCATGAACCACGTTGGCCAGCCTGGATGCATACTCCTTCACCGCGGGCACGTCGATCACCGCGCCGATGTTCACCCCGCAGTGGCACACAAAGACGCCCACGCGCGGTTCCAGGCCTTCCACGTCCTTTTCCAGGGGCAGCTCTTCCTTGTAGAGAAGGGTTCCCCTTGCCTCGGCGATGTCCGCGGTTGCAAAGGCCGCTGCCCCGCTTGCCTGTGCCACGGTCTCCGGGATGTCCTTGGGCGATTCAAAGGCCCCGCAAACGTACACACCCTTCTTGGAGGTCTCCAGGGGACGAAGGGGGTCGGTGCGGCAGAAGCCGTGCTCGTCCAGGTTCACGCCGATCCGCTCACAGAGTTCGCGGGTCTCGGCCCTCGGCCCCAGCCCCACGGAAAGAACCACCATGTGGAACGCTTCCTCCTGCAGGGTGCCGTCCTCGGCCACGTAGCGGAGAAGGAGGTTCCGGGTCTCCGGGTCCTCCACCACCCGGGAGATCTGGGACCGGATGTACCGGACCCCGTGCTCCCCCCTGGCGCGTTCGTAATAACCGTCAAAGCCCTTTCCGTGAGCCCGGATATCCATGTAGAAGATCGTGGGCTCCACGAACGGGAGGTGCTCCTTTGTGATGACCGCCTCCTTGGTGGCGTACATGCAGCAGACCGAGGAGCAGAAATCGTGATTCTTGTCCCGTGAGCCAACGCACTGGATCCACGCGATCTTCTGGGGGATGTCGCCGTCGCTCGGCCGCATGGGCATGCTGGAAAAGGGCCCTGTGGCAGAGAGCATCCTCTCGAACTCGATGCTGGTGACCACGTTGTCGTAGCGGCCGTACCCGTACTCTCCCCTTTCCGAGGGGTCGTACTCCTCAAAGCCCAGGGCCAGCAGGACGCTGCCCACCTCCACCTCTTCGATTCGCTCCTGCTCCTCGTAGGCCAGGGCCTTGGCCTCGCAGACATCCTCGCAGATGCCGCAGCCCAGGCACTTGCGGCAGTTCAGGCAGCGTTCGGCCTCTTCCACGGCCTGCTCTGTGGAGAACCCGGTCTCCACTTCATCAAAGCTCTGGGTCCGTTCCCGGATCTCCATGTGGGGCATCCGCTGGCGGAGCTTGTACAGGAACCCGGAGCGTGCGTCCTCCACCGGGATTCGCTCCTCCGCGTCGCGGCCCTCGGTCATGTCCAGGCCTCGAAGGTACCTGTGGATGCTCTCCGCTGCGCGGGCACCGCCCGCAATGGCATCGATGGCGATGAATGGCCCCTTTTCCGCATCGCCCCCGGCAAACATGCCTGGCACGCTCGTGGCGCCCGTCACGGGATCCACGCGCACGGTTCTCCACCTCGTGGTCTTCATGCCGAGCGCTCTGGCGTCAAAGGGGAGCTTGACCCCCTGCCCGATGGCCGGGATGATCACGTCTGCCGGGACCCTGAACTGGGATCCGTCGATGGGGATGGGCCTCTGGCGGCCGGATTTGTCCGCCTCGCCGAGCTTCATGCGAAGCAATTCCAGGCCGGCGACCTTCCCGTCTTTTTCCACGACCTTCTCAGGCGCAACCAGGAAGTGCATTCGCACCCCTTCGTCCAGGGCCGCCCGGACCTCCTCCGGGTGGGCCGGCATCTCCTTTCGCGTGCGGCGGTAGTAGAGGCTGACCTCCTGTGCGCCGAGCCTGAGGGCGCTGCGTGCGGCGTCGAGGGCAACGTTCCCGCCGCCGATCACGGCGACCCTCCCCTTGACCCGGACCTCTTTGCCTGCGTTCAAGTCACGCAGGTACTCCACCCCGGGCATCACACCCTGGGTGTCCTCGCCCTCGATCTTCAGCTTCATGCCTTCCCACGCGCCCACACCGATAAAGACCGCCTTGTAGCCCTGTTCGGCCATGAGAGACTCAAAGGGGATGTCCGTGCCGATGTTCGTTCCGGTCTTGACCTCCACCCCGTGGTCGAGAACGGCCTGGATCTCCCTGTCGAGGACATCCCTTGGGAGCCTGTACACCGGGATGCCGTAGCGGAGCATGCCGCCCAGCTTGTCCTGCGCCTCGAAGATGGTGACCGGATAGCCGTTGCGGGCTAGATCCTGCGCAGCGGTCAGGCCCGCCGGGCCACCGCCCACGATGGCGATCTTCTCCTCGTAAGTCTTGCCGGGCTTCTCGATGGGGATGGGCTTTTCCTGCACGATCTCATCATCCGCCACAAAGCGCTTGAGCTGGCAGATGGCAATCGGCTCTTCCATCTCCTTCCCGCGGACACAGGTCTCCTCGCAGGGGCGCGTGCAGATCCTTCCGATGGTGGCCGGGAAGGGAAGCTTTTCACGGATGATGTCAAGGGACTTTAAAAAGTCCCCGGACGCGATCAGCCCCACGTACTCCCTTATGGGAAGCCGCACCGGGCAGGTGAGCTGGCAGGGCGCTTCCTTCCGGTCGATCACGTGGGTGTTGGGAACGGCCTGGGGATAGTCGATGAAGATGGCCTTCCGCCTGGTGAGGGTCTGGTTGTACTCGCTGGACAGCTCCAGCGGGCAGTACTGCTGGCAGAGACCACAGCCGGTGCACTTGTCCGGGTCCACCCGCCGGGGGTGGCGGAGGATCTTGGCCCTGAAATGCCCTGCGGTTCCATCGAGCTCCTTGAGCTCGGCAAAGGGGATGAGCTCGATGTTCTTGTCGCGTCCCACCTCCACCAGCTTGGGCGACATGATGCACATGGCACAGTCATTGGTGGGAAAGGTCTTGTCCAGCTGGCTCATGGTGCCGCCGATCCCGCCGCTCTTGTCCAGCAGGTATACCTTGAATCCGGACTCCACCAGGTCCAGGGACGCCTGCATCCCGCCGATGCCCGCACCCACAACCAGAACGGAGCCGATCTTTTCGTCCTTCGTCTCGGCCATGCTGCTTTCTCCTGTTCAGGCGAATGAGAATCACCCATCTACTGCGTTGGGCTCAGTCCGCCCCATTTACCCTGCGGAACGATACAAGGGGGTTCGGTCCTCCACCCGTTCCAGAAGAACGAGGTTCTTCCTCCTGAGCTCCACCACCTCCCACAGGATCTCCCCCGGAGGCAGGTCCAGCTGCTCGGCGAGCTGCTTCACGGACTTGGCCTCTTCCTTCAGGGCCTCGAGGATACGGCACCGGAGAAACTCGTTGTGAAAGATGGCGTCATAGCAGATGTTGATCTGCCTGTCCGCGTAAAGCTCCCCGTACACGTTTCTGGATTTGAGAAACCCTTCTTTTTCAACGAGCTTCTTGAGCTTCTCTCCCATGTCGGGCCGCTGCTTCTCGATGGTGGCAAGCATCTCTTCTCGGCCGGCCGCCTTCTCTTCCTGCTTCGTCTTTTCCATCATCGCCTCCCCTGTTTCCGGTTCCCGTTCAGGCAAGCGCCCGGCTGCTGAGCAGGTCCCTGGGGTCCACGAAATGCTTCCGCCACTGCTTGCCGCCAAGCTCGCAGCCCACGGCCATTGCAATGAGGTCGCTGATATAGAACACGGGCATCTTGTAAGGAAGCCCCTTCTCCCTGACGAGCTTGTCCTGGTTCACGTCCAGGTTGGTCTGGCAGAGGGGGCAGGTGGCCACCAGGGCCTCCACCCCCAGCCTGTGCGCCATGTCGCAGAGCTTTCCACACAGCTGCTCCGAATAGGATGGGTCGATGAGGGAAAACCCGGCTCCGCAACAGTCCGTTTTGTAGGGCCATTCAACGGGCTCGGCTCCCAGGAGCCGGATCAGCCGTTCCATGGACTGCGGATTCTCCTGATCGTCAAAGCTCGGAACGCCCGGGGTGCGCGTCAGATAGCACCCGTAGTAACAGGCCACGCGCATTCCTTTCAGGTCCTTTTTCAGGGCATGAAGGATCACGTCCGCGCCCACCTCGTTCCAGAGGATCTCCAGGATGTTCTTCACCTGGACCGTCCCCAGGTACCTTTGCGGGTGGAGGATCTCGTTGATCTCGGCGGAAAGGTCGTCCTCTTTTCGCATCCGCTCCGCTGCGGTGAGCATCCGCGTGTAACAGGCCGAGCAGGGCACCAGCAGCGTGGTGAGCCCCTGTTCCTCCGCCAGGGCCAGGTTTCGTGCGGGCAGCGCCAGCCCGAGCATTTCATCCGTTGAATGCGCTGAAGAGGCCCCGCAGCAGCTCCAGTCGTTCACCGGAACCAGCTCGGTTCCAAGCTTCGAAAAGGCCATCTCCAGGGAACGGGCATAATCCTCGGAGGATGCGTGCAAGGAGCAACTCTTGTAGTAGCCGATCCGTTTCATTTGCCTTCTCCCCGCGCTTGGATCCGTTTGTAAATCTCACGAAAGGCCTTCTTGTTCCCCACACTCTCCGGGAGGAGGGCCATCCGCCCTTTCATGAACATGCGCATCCCAAGGCCCGCGTTCTTCACGGCCTGGCCCGTCCTGATCTGGTAGAGGGCCAGCAGCTCGCTCTCAAAGGTTCTGCCGCGCCGCTTCACATTGTTCAGAAAGTACTTGTGGAACAGGGCCACATTCTCCACGGCCGGTTTCACCCCTTTTTTCAGTACGCGTTCACGCAGGGAATCGATGACCAGGGCGATGTCGATGTCGTTCGGGCAACGGATGCTGCACGTGTTGCAGGTCAGGCAGACCCAGATCGTCTTGCAGGAAAGGAGGAGATCTTCCTGGCCGAGCTGTACCATGCGCATGATCTGGCTCGGGGTGAAATCCATGGCAAAGGTCATGGGGCAGCCGGCGCTGCACTTCAGGCACTGGTAGCAGCGGTTCACATCTTCACCGCAGTGCTCCCTGATCTCTCCTGAAAGCTCCCTGTTCGGCTCCAGGACGCCTCCTGCTGCGGGTCCCGGTCCAGCCTCGGCGTTTTTCTCGGACAGGGGATCCCGGTTTGCCTCGAGCCTTGCCCCTTCCGCCTCTTTGGGGATCTCACCGGTGGCGTCTTCTTGAGCCGTTTCTTTCTGGGATGGATTCTCGCTCAATGCCTTCCCTCCCTGGGATGCTGCACTTTTTTAAAGCACGCGTTTGGTGATGAAACCATTCCTGTTCAGTAAAAAAAGGATCGAAAGGTTCTATAAAAACAGGACAAATTGGAATCCTTTATGATATGTCATCGCGCGATCAGGAAAAAGAACGACCCCACAAAATGAATGAACGCTCATTCAAGCAAAGACGCAATTATACTTGCAGCCGCTTGTCGTGTCAACAAGGCGGATGCCCCTGAACACGAAATACCATTCAAAATCAAGAGGATAGAAAAACCATGCGGGAGTCGAAAGTCGGGTTGGCGGTAAATTGAGTTTGATCCGGGAGGATGGAAATGCGGTGATCTGTTTTCAGGACAGGCCGAGCAAATCCTTGCACGCATCCACGGCCCGGGCCGCATCAGGGGCATACCCATCCGCCCCCATTCCACGGGCCTTGTCCTCGTCCATCACGGCCCCACCCACCAGAACCTTGACCCTTTCCCGGATTCCGGCATCCTTCAGGGCCTGGATGGTCTGCTCTACGGAAGGGAGGCAGGTGCTCAGAAGAGCGCTCATGGCAACGACCTGGCAGTTTCCCTTGCCGGCTTCCTCAACGAACCGTTCCGGGGCCACATCGATTCCAAGATCCTCGACAAAGAACCCCGCCCCTTTGAGCATCATGGTGACGATGTTCTTGCCGATATCGTGCTGATCCCCTTTTACGGTTCCAATGATGATCGACCCACGAGGTTTCACACCCGCCTCGGCAAGGACCGGCGCCAGGAGCTTCATCGCCTCGTTGATGGCGCTTGCACAGAGCATCACCTCGGGCAGGAAGAGCAGCCCCTCTGCAAACTCCTTTCCCACCTTCTCGAGGGAACCGATGAGACCCTCGTTCAGGATCCGCCCCGGATCCACCTTCTTCTCCAGCATTGTCTCGGTATATTCCACAACTTTCTTCACATCACCAAGGTAAACAGCCTGGTGGAGTTCACCGAATGATTCCATGCTTCTCCCTCTTTGTTCCCGCTCAATCGAGTCGCTTGTGAGGTTCGTAGGTTGGTCACCCTGTGTCGTTCTTCAGGCAGAAATGATAAAGCGCGAACCCGGAATTGTAAATTCACGGGTTGGTGAAATCCTTTCCCTCTCCCCTTTCATCCAACAACCTGTCCCTTGTCGATCTTTGTGTTTCCATGGATGACGGGGTAACATCTCCAAGGATGTCGCCCCCTTGACAGAGAATCCCTGCGTGACATCCACGTGAACAGAGCAGGAGTTTTTAATGGCCTACGAACACATCCGGATCCCTGAAGGGGGTCAGCACATTACACCGGGCACCGATGGGAACCTCCGCGTGCCGGACAACCCGATCATCGGGTTCGTGGAAGGCGACGGAATCGGTTCGGACATCATGAAGGCCTGCCTGCGCATCTGGGACGCCGCCGTGGAGAAAGCCTTCAATGGGAAGCGAAAGATCCTCTGGTGCGAGCTCTACATGGGGGAGAAGGCCGCAGGGATCTATGGGGGAGACTATTTCCCGGCAGAGTCCCTGGAAGCCATCAAGGAGCTGCAGGTCATGATCAAGGGGCCCCTGACCACGCCCGTGGGCGGTGGGTTCCGATCGCTGAACGTGACCCTGCGCCAGGAACTCGACCTGTACGCGTGCGTGCGGCCGGTACGGTACTTCCGCAACGTCCCTTCCCCCCTTCGCTATCCCGAGTTGCTGGATGTGGTGATCTTCAGGGAGAACACCGAGGACGTGTACGCAGGCATCGAGTATGCGAGCGGGTCCGAGGAGAACGTCAGGCTGGCAAGGTTCCTGCGGGAGGAGCTCGGGGCCCGCTTCTTCGAGGACGCGGGACTCGGCGTCAAGCCCATCAGCCCCTCCGGGAGCAAGCGCCTGGTGCGAAAGGCCATCCGCTACGCCATCGATCAAAACCGGGAGAGCGTGACCCTGGTGCACAAGGGCAACATCATGAAATACACCGAGGGCGCGTTCTGCCACTGGGGATACCAGGTGGGGCGGGAGGAGTTTTCCGAGCAGACCCTTACGGAAAGGGAACTCTACGAGAAGCACGGGGGCAAGCAGCCCGAGGGAAAGGTCGTCATCAAGGACCGGATCGCGGACATCATGTTTCAGCTCCTGCAGCTCAGGCCCAACGAGTTCGACGTGATCGCCACCACCAACCTGAACGGCGACTACCTTTCCGATGCGGCAGCCGCAGAGGTGGGGGGTATCGGGATCGCTCCGGGAGCCAACATGTCGGACCGGGTGGCCGTGTTCGAAGCCACGCACGGTACCGCACCCAAGTACGCCAACCTCGACAAGGCGAACCCTGGGTCCCTGCTCTTCTCCGGTGTGATGATGCTCCATCACATGGGATGGCATGAAGCCGCAGACCTGATCAATGCCGCCTACCCCGAGGTGATCGGGGAGAGGACCGTGACCTATGACTTCGCCCGCCAGATGAAGGGCGCCATCATGGTCACCACGAGCGCTTTTGCCGATGCCATGATCGCCAAGATCACTGGGAATGCGGAGGACCTGGCCCGGTTCGAGGCCGAGCGAAGGAGGCTCGTGGAACAGGACCGGCGGGATCGGGAGATGAAGCGCGTGACAACACCGGCCGAAGCCATGCTGGACTCGGGTCGCATCCCCACAACCGCCGGGGGCGTGATGTCCACCATCATCAGCGTTCCGCCCGACATGAGCCTTGATGATGTTACGGACCGGATGCAGGAGGCGGACATCAGTTCCGTCATCGTGGAGCCCGACGAGAAGGGGCATTGGGGAATCATGACCCAGCGGGATGTGGTGAACAAGATCGTGGGGATCAACCGCTCGTCGGCTGATGTGAAGGTGGGCGAGATCGCAAGCAAGCCGCTCATCTGCGTTCACCGGGACACCACCCTCGTGGAGATCGCTCAGCTCATGATAACACGCAACATCCGCCGGGTGGGCGTTGAGTACCAGGGAAAGCCCATCGGCATCGTGTCCGAAACCGACCTGTTCAATATCGTCCAGGAATTCGGCTGGACCTCTTTGGAGTGAACCTGGACATTCCACCCGGCCCCCTCCTCGATTTACACCCCTCCCAGGCTCACAAAAGCACATGACATGGT
>CAZSUQ010000055.1:0-13349 GCA_964609935.1 uncultured Thermodesulfobacteriota bacterium
GGCAAAGAGCAGGTGCAGGAGATGGGGAGAGGGAGATGGCGGATGTATTTTGAGGACTAGGTGATGTGGATTTGAGGGGCATCCTGTGGGATTGGGGAGGCACTATCCTATGAGCTGTCCCGAGGAGGGGCCAGGCTCATCCTGTCATCAAGAAACGAGAAGGAGCTGAACAGGGTAAGGGATGGATGTGCAGGAGGAAACGGGAGGATTGCTGTTCTCCCCGTGGATCTTGCAAGACTGGATCGTGTTGAGGAGGGGGCAAAGCAGGCTTTGTCCTTGTTCGGCAGGGTGGACATCCTTGTGAACAACGGAGGGATCAGCCAGCGATCCCTGGTCAAGGACACCCCCCTTGACGTTGACCTGGAGATCATGAAGGTTAATTATTTCGGCCAGATTGCCCTGACCAAGGCTGTGCTCCCTCAAATGCTGGAGCGGAGAAGCGGCCACATCGTGGTGGTGAGCAGCATCATGGGGCGGATGGCCACCCCGCTCAGGTCAGCCTACTGTGCGTCCAAGCATGCCCTGCATGGTTTCTTCGATGCCCTGCGTGCCGAGGTCTGGCGGGACAACATCAAGGTGACCCTGGTCCTGCCAGCCAGCATCCGGACGAACATCTCCGTGAACGCGCTCACCGGGGATGGGAAGGCATACGGAAAGATGGACGGTCAGCAGGAAAAGGGGTTGAGCGTGGAGGCGTGTTCAAAGCAGATCCTCAAGGCGGTTGCCGGCGGCAGGGAGGAAGTGCTGATCGGTCCACCCGTGAAACACGTGCTTCTGGTGAGGAACCTCCTGCCAAGGATCTTTTCATGGGGGATCCGGAGAGCCCAGGTGACATAAGTAGCGTTCAAGGTTGCCGTTGGGGTTCTTCGCAGAACGCGCGAGCCGGTTCCAGGTTCCCAAGGCGAGCGTGGCCGAGAATAACCCCAACGGTAACCTTGTCGATTCGGCCAACGTGAAATCGGAGATGGGATAGAAATGAGGGTTTTTCTCACCGGTGCCACGGGATTTCTTGGTAAGGCCATCAGCGGGCGTCTCGGGGCTGATGGGCACACGGTTACCGCCCTTCTGCTGCCGAACGATGACGAGCGCCTGGCTGAGGGGTGCACCGTGGTTCGGGGAAACATCACCAGGCCGGAGACCCTTGCAGGAAAGCTGGAAGGACACGACGCGGTGGTTCACCTCGCCGGTGCCGTTGGATACGGGCAGACATGGGAGGCGTGCATCGCCCTGAACCGGGACGGAACCGAAAACGTTGCCAAAGAATCCTTGCGGGCCGGTGTCCGTCGCTTCCTCCACATGAGCTCCGTGTCCGTGTACGGGCGGGTTCCGGATGTGCCCATCCACGAAGACCGTCCCATGAAGAAGATCGGCGATCCGTACGGGGATACCAAGATCGATGCGGAGAGGCTGCTCAGCCGGATGGCCGGGGAGGAGGGGCTCGAGCTGACCATGCTCAGGCCCACCGTGATCTACGGGCCGGGAGACACCCTTTTCCTTCCAAAGGTCATCCAGAACCTGAGGAGCAAAACCCCGCGCATCATCGGGACCGGCGAGAACAGGGTGAACCTGGTCCACGTGGAGGATGCAGCGGACCTCGTCTCTCTGGTTATCCGCTCATCGCGCTCAATCGGCCGGGTGTACAACCTGACCCATCCGGACAATCCCACGTGGAAGCACGTACTCACGGCCGTTGCTTCTGTTCTGGATCTCTCGCCTCCGGAAAAACGGATCCCCTACCGGGTGGCCATGGTGCTTGCAGGTGTGATGGAAGGGGCGTCCTTTTTTACCCGGAAACCTCCGATGCTGACGCGGTATGCCGTCCGAAACGTGGGGCGGCAATACCTCTATAGGATTGACAGGGTGCAGGAAGAGTTGGGATTCACCCCGTCGCGGGATACACTGGAAGGGGTGTGTGCCTGTGCCAGGGAGGTAGTGACACGATGAGATGTTGTCGTAGGTCCGGATCAGATCGGAGAGGATACCAAGCGCACACAGACCTTCATGCCCGCGCGGATATTTCGGGCAAGTAGATAAAGGAGAATCCATCTTGATCCAACCGGACAGCCGTACCGAAGCTAAGCAGGTGATGCCCCCGGAGGAGGTCACCCGACCCGGTCCTCATGCCCTCCGTCTCGGAGACGTCCAACGGATTCCAAGATTGAAGAGACTCCGTGAGGACATTCTCGGTTCCGAGTATCATCTCTGCACCCAGAAGGCCTCCCTGCTCACTGCATACTTCAAGCAGGATGACCGTTCCCCACACTGGCTCCGCGCGCTCTCTTCCCTCCATTTCCGGCTTTTCGGGAGGTCTTTGGAGCGGACGCAGCAAGAGATCCCGCAGAAACGGTGGCAGACACTTCTGAACAACCGGCTGAACGCACTCTACCTGAAGCAGCTGGAACGGACCCGTGCCAGGAGCGTGATCGAGTACGCTCGTGCCCTGAGCTACATCCTCTCCCACATGCCGCTCAAGGTTTACGACCATGAGCTCGTGGTGGGCAACCCCTCGGCCTTCCGTGTCGGTGCTCCCATTCACCCGGACCTGGGCGGCCTGATGATGCTGCCCGAACTGCAGGGGCTGAGCACGCGTACCAATAATCCCATCAGGACCGAGCCGGATCAGATCAAGGAACTGGAAGAGGAGATCTTTCCCTTCTGGTTCCACCGATCCGTGATGGCCCGTGCAACCCTGTACAGCAACAACCCGGACCTTTTCAACATCCTGCTCCAGGGCTGTTACTACATCCTGACCCAGTTCTCCGGGATCTCACACGTAACGCCGGACTATCCAACCGTGCTGGAGAAGGGTTTCAGAGGGATCGAGTCCTCGATTCTCGAGCGCATGAGCGAGGTGAAGGACCGTCTTGAGGAAGCCAGGAGTGGTCAGGGATCCGGGGCAGGTGGCAGGGAAACGATACAGGGGCTGGAAGAGAAGCTGGCCTTTTATGAGGCCGGGAAGATCGTGACAGGTGCCGCTGTCGAATATGGAGCCCGGTGGTCCCGGCACCTGAAGGACCTGGCAGCCCGCGAGGAAGATGTGGGCCGCAGGGAAGAGCTCATGGAGCTTTCCGGGATCTTTGAGCAGGTACCTGCCGCGCCGGCCACCTCCTTTCATGAAGCGGTGCAGAGCGTGCTCACGACCCACGTGATCCTCCATCAGGAGAGCTTCCAGCACGGGGTTTCCTTCGGCAGGATGGACCAGTACCTGCTTCCCTTCTACCGAAAGGATGTGGAGGCAGGAAGGCTCACGCCGGAGAGGGCCGTGGAGATTCTCGGCTGTTTCCTCGGAAAGGCGGGCGAGCTCCTCCCCCTCTTTTTTGACAGGGCTACGGAATACTTCAGCGGGCTGTCCTCTGCCTCGGGGATTACCCTGGGTGGTCAAAAGGCGGACGGCAGTGACGGCGTGAACGAGCTCTCCTACCTTATTCTGCTGGCCTACGACCAGGTGAGATTGAGGCAACCCAACCTCCATGTACGTCAGAGCGACGGGGCGCCCCGGGCGTTTCGCGACCTTTGCCGTGAGGTTTTGAGCAAGGGAGGCGGGCTGCCTGCCTTCTTCAACGACCGTACGATCGTGCCGGCGCTTCAGCGGGTTGGGATGACGGACCGGGACGCAAAAGAATACGCCGTTGTGGGCTGCGTGGAATGGGGCTGTCCCGGAAAGAGCTTCCCTGCGGCAGGGGCGGTCTTCGTCAATCTGCCCATGGCGCTCCACCTCGCCCTTCACAACGGCTGTTTCAACGGCAGCCGCTTCGGCCCGGCCACGGGCCTGCCGGAAGACTTCCCCACCATGGAGGAGCTGCTCCAGGCCTTTCGGAAACAGCTCGAGCACCTGCTCCACCTGGCCGTTGAAGGGAACAATGCCATTGAGAAGACCCATGCCCTTCACCGTCCCACACCGCTCCTCTCCTGCGTGGTTCAGGGGTGCATCGAGAAGGGCATCGAGGTGAACGCGGGAGGGGCGGTTTACAACTCCACCGGCTGCCAGGGTGTGGGCCTTGCGGACGCGATCGATTCGTTCACGGCCATCGAGCAACTCGTGTTCAAAGAGAAGAAGATCTCCATGAAGGATCTGGTGGCTGCGGTTGACCGGAACTTCTCCGGCCATGACGAGCTAAGGAGTACTCTGCTCAGGAGGGTGCCCAAGTTCGGAACCGATTCCGGGCTTGCCGATGCCCATGCAAACGTCCTGTCCCGTCTCTTTGCCGAGACGGTCGTCTCGTTCAAGAATCCGCGCAACGGAACCTACCTCCCCGGGTTCTGGTCCATGACCACGCACCAGGGCTTCGGCAAGAGGATGCCTGCCCTGCCCAGCGGAAGGGTGGCAGGGGAATCCCTGGCCAACGGCATATCCCCGTGCGACGGGCGGGACCGGCTTGGCCCCACCGCTTCCCTGGCATCCGCCTCCTGCCTGGACCACCGGCTGCTCACGAACGGCTATGCACTGAATCAGAAGCTCGACCTGGAGAGCCTGAAAGGGCCGCAGGGGAAGGCCATCCTGGACGGGATCATCGCCGGCTATTTTGAGAAAGGCGGTATGCAGGTTCAGTTCAATGTGGTGGACCCTCAGATCCTGAAGGACGCCAGAGCACATCCGGAAAACCACCAGGACCTTGTGGTGCGCGTCTCAGGCTACTCGGCCTACTTCAACGATCTCACCGATGCAGTCAAGGTTGAACTCATCCAGCGAACCCTCCACTCCCCCTCCTGCGAAGGATAAGCGCCCATCTACTGCGTTGGGCTCGGACCGTGTCGCTCCGACGTACTAGAAGTACGCCTCCGCGACCCGGACCTTCGCCCGCCTTGTATATGGGCACTTCTCCTTCGCAGGAGATAGAGAGGGATTGTACTGCAGAATTACTCTGTGCACACATCCACGCAAGATCGTAGATGTTACCGAGCGGGTCGGTGAAGGCGCATCGGTATGTTTTCCTGACAGGGCTCAAGTTCCGCGGTGCTTCCGGAACAGGAAAAAGGCCAGGGAAGGTGCAAGGAGCAGGGCGCCCAACATGTTCGCAAGGAACATGAAGGAGAGCAGGAGCCCCATGTCCGCCTGGAACTGGAGGGCCGAGAAGACCCAGGTGCTCACACCGATGGCCAGCGTGAGTCCTGTGACAAGGACCGCGCTTCCGGTTGACCTGAGCGTTTCCAGGTAGGCCTGCCTGAGGTCCGCACCCTCTTTGAACGAGTTCATGACCCGGTTGAAGATGTAGATCCCGTAGTCCACACCCACACCCACACCCAGGGCGGCCACCGGCAGGGTGTTGGTCTTCAGGCCGATGCCGAGCAGGCTCATGAGCGCGTAGCAGAGCACCGAGACCAGGCTCAGGGGGAGCACGATGCACAGGGTCACGCGTATGGAGCGGAAAGTGAGCAGGCAGAGCAGGATGACCGCCGAGTAGACCCAGACAAGAATCCGGAACTGGGTGGCCTCCACCACCTCGTTGGTGGCCGCCATCACGCCCACGTTCCCGGTGGCGAGCCGGAACTTGTAGCGATCCGAATCGTTCTCTTTGGCGAAGTCCTTCACCGCCTGCACGGCCCGCTGGATGGTTTCCGCCTTGTGATCCTCGGTGAACATGTACACCGGCATCACGCTGCATTCACGGTTCATGAGGCCCGTGGACGTTTCGATGTACTGCACTGCCTGCACCAGGAGCCTGGAATCGCGCGGCAGGGTCCGCCACTTCAGGTGCCCCTCGTTCCAGCCGGCGGACATGATCTTTGTCGCGTAAGGAAGGGCCATAGCGGACTGTACGCCGGGAACGTTGGCCATGTGCCACTGGAAGCGGTCGATCTGGTCCATGACATCGTGCTCGATGCACCCGTCCTGCACCGCCTCCACGATGGTGGTGAGGATGTCCACGCCGATGGAGAACTTGTTCGTGATCATGTCCGCGTCCCGGTTGTAGCGGGAGTCGGGTCGAAGCTCGGGTACGCCGGTTTGAAGATCCCCGATCCGGAGCTTGGGCGCCTCGATCGCACCGGCGATCAGCAGGGCCAGGGCCACGACGACAATGGTCATCGCGACCTTCGGCTCGGTAACCCGTGCAAAGAGCCTCCAGATTCGCTCCCTGCCCTCCGCACCCTTGATCAGCTTCTCGCGGTACCCATCCTTGAAACGAAGGTACGAGAGCAGAACCGGGAGGAGGAAGAGGTTCGTAAGGATGATCACCATCACGCCGAGGCTGGCGGTCATTGCCAGCTCACGGATGATCCGGATCTCGATGAACAGGATGGTCAGGAATCCGATGGTGTCGGTGAGCAGCGCCACCCCGCCTGGAATCATGAGCCGGCGAAAGGAGGTCCGCGCAGCGGTCATGGTGTCCGCACCATTCTGGATCTCGGCAGAGACCCCGTTCACCATCTGCACGCCGTGGGAGACGCCGATGGCGAACACCAGGAACGGCACCAGGATCGACATGGGGTCGATCCCGAACCCGAGCAGGTTCAGCAGGCCCAGGTCCCACAGCACGGCAATGGCCGAGCAGAGGAGCGCCAGGAGGGTGAGCCGCTGTGACTGTGTGAAGAGGTAGACCAGGAGATAGGTGACCAGCACGGCCACACCGAAGAACATCACCACACCGGTTGCGCCGTTGGCAATGTCTCCGATGATCTTGGCAAACCCGATGACGTGGATGTCCACCTTGTCGTTCTGATACTTGTCCCGGATCTTCTCTTCGAGCTTGTCCGCAACCTCCAGGTAATCCAGCTTGCCGCCCGTGGCCGGATCCACTTCCGCCAGCTGCGCACTCACCATGGCTGCGGTGAAATCGTTCGCCACGAGACGCCCCAGGTACCCCGACTTGAGGATGTTCTCGCGCACCTCCGCGAGGCCTTCCGGTGTAGGTCTGAACTCGGCCGGGATCACGTTGCCGCCTGCAAACCCTCCCTCCACGATCTCGATGAAACGGACGTTGGGTGTGAAGATGGACTGCACCGTGCTCCGGTTCACGCCGGGCAGGAAGAACACCTCATCCGTGACCTCGTTGATCGTCTTGAACATCTCGGGCGTGAAGATGTCGCCTTCCTTGGCACGGATGGCGATGAGAAGGCGGTTGGCTCCACCGAACTCCTCCCGGTGCTTCATGAATGTCTTCATGTAAGGGTGCTTGAGAGGAAGGAGTTTTTCGAACCCGGCGTCGACGCGCAGTTGCGAGGCCTGGTAGCCCATAAAGATCGTGACCAGCACGAACAGGGCAAGGACAATTTTCCGGTGTGTAAAGAGGAATCCTTCAACGGCAGAAACGAGTCGTTCGCTCATCGCTCACTTCATTCTTTGGTTGTGGGTTTGGGGAATCTATTCGTCCGTCCGTGCCTGCTTGACCCCTTCTTCTCCGAACAGAAGGAGCTGGCCGGGTCCAACCTCCAGGAGGGTTGAAATCCCCAACCGGTCGGGACGATTGACCAATTGAAAACTTGCCGCGTTGTCCTTGCTGATGAGGAGCGTGCCGCTCAACCCGGCAATCACGATGGTTCCGTTCTGCATCTGAACGCCGCCCAGGAGGGAGGCCGTGGTGCCTGTTTTGATGGTATTCCATGTCTCGCCTCTGTCCGTGGATCGGAAGAGGTTGCCCCGAAGGCCGAAGATCAGCAGGGACCCGTCCTTGAGTGCCAGGCTTCCGAAGAAGGTGCCTTCATAGGGCGTCGTCAGGACCTGCCAGGTTTTTCCCTTGTCCTCGGATCGAAAGACCGCGCCAAACTCTCCGGGCACGTAGAGCGTACCGTCCGGGCTTTCGGTGATCCCGTACCAGTGTCGCTCCTCCTCGTCCACAAAGCGCTTTTTCCAGGTCTTTCCGCCGTCCTGGGTTTCGTAGAACAGGCCGTAAGCACCCACGGCAAACCCGTGGCTCGCGTTTTCGAACCAGACGTCGAACAGGGGGGTCAGCTCCTCGGGCTTGAACTGCTGCAGGGTCCACGACTCGCCGCCGTCCGCGCTGTGCATGATCACGGCATCGTGTCCCACGGCCCAGAGTCGTCCGCCTTCAGCCACGGCAAGGGCGGTGAGCATGCTCCGCGTGGGTACGTGGATCTGCTTCCAGGTAGAACCGCTGTCCTTGGACACCAGGACGTGACCGCGTTCCCCCACGGCGACCAGATCCTTGCCGCATAGTTCCGTATCCAGGAGAATGGAACGGGCGGCGAGCGGCTTGAGCTCGGACCATTTTGCCTTCTCGGTCCGGGCGGCCGGCTCTTCGGCCCACAAGGTGCCCGCGAACAAAAGAACGGCGACCCCAAGGAGGGCCGCCGCCGGAACTGCCTGCGTCATCATTGAAACCAGAGGCTTGATGAATGTCTTTTTTCCCATACCTTCTCGCGACACGGTTTTAGGGTTTGTCTTGAATCTTGAAAACTCTACCAGATGTGGCGATGGTTCGTCTACCTTCTTCCTGCTCGTCGCATGGCTGCCGGCGTGAAGTCCTCCTCGCTCAACTTGTAGTTGAAATCAAGAGGATCGCCCTCATTGGTCAACCCCACCACGATGTACCGGCCGTTCTGCAGATCATAGGTTGACTCAGCCACCACGAACACAAGGGGCATTTCGTAATAATTGATGGTGTAGGCCTCCTGGACGCGCCAGATCTGGTCGCGGTTGTCGTAGCAGTCCACCAGCAGGATGGACCAGCTGTCCTCATCGATGAAATACGTCCTTCGGCCGTAGATGTGTCTTGTCCCCTCCCTCAGCATCGCGTCCGTGACCCATGTCCGGTGCAGCTCGTATCGCACATAGTCGGGGTTGATGTGGCCGGCCTGAAGGATATCCTTGAAGTCCAACCCCGCACTGTCGAGCTTGTAGCAGTTGTACGGTACGAGCATCTCCCTCTTGCCCTTCAGGTTCCATTCGTACCGGTCCGGTGCGCCGTTGAACATGTCCAGCTGGTCCGAAGCCCTCTGGCCGTCCGACGCGGTTCCCGGGTTGTCGTAGGCCACATTGGGCGCCCGCCTGACCCTGCGCTGTCCGGGGTTGTACGTCCACGCCTTTCGAGGTTCCTTGACCTGGTTGAGGGTGTCGTGGACCAGGAGGAGCTGCCCTGCCATGCGTGCCGGTGAGAGAACGGTCTGGCTGAAGTAGATGAGCCGGTTGTTCACGCTCTCGATGGTCGCCCCGGGAAAGGAGTAGGGAAACATCACCTTCTGTTCGATGAGCACATCCGTGAAGGCGCCGTTCGCCGTGGGGGCGATCTGGCCGAAGATCATATGGATGTTCTCTCCGCGGTAGCGCATCAGATGATTCCAGATCGTTTCCACGCCTTCCTTTGGGATGGGAAACGGTATGGACTCTTCAGCGTTGACCACGCCGTTGCCGCCCTCGGCCAGTTCGGCCGTGAGCGCGTTCTTGGCCACGGCATCGTAGATCCGCTGCGGGTAGGAAGCGCTGCGCCTCGTGGGATAGACCTTCATCCACCAGGTGTCCGGGTAGCGCTTGAGCATGGCGATCTGGCCTGGCGACAGGTTGTCCTTGTACTGCTCGTAGTTCTTTGCCGTGATGGTGAAAAGAACCTTGTCGTTCGCATAGGGGTCCGTGTGATGCTTGCCGGGCGCGTAGCCGGACGGGGCCTGGGTGATGCCTCCCTCCCAGGCCGGGATCGTTCCAGCAGCGTTTCCGGCCCTGGTTGCTCCCATGGGTGTGAGCTCGTTGCCCAGCTTTGCCGCCTCTTCCGCCGAACCCTTTGCCTCCACCCCTGACGCGGTCATGAACAGGGCCAGCAGGCAGATGCCGAGCCACGAAAAGGTCTTCATCATGTGCACTCCTTTATTTCAACTTCTTTCCAGCTCGAACCGCTGCAAAACCACCTAGAAGGAGTAGCTCGCCGACACCGAGGCGAGATCACGGTCGTGGAGAAGGTTGTGGACGCCTGCGCCGAAGAATGCCGAGTAAGACATCTTGTACTTGAGCTTGTTCAGGTAGTCAAAGGTAACGGATACGGTTGCGGACATGCGGTCTTCGATGAAGTTGAGAATGGGCGAAGGCGAGGTCCCCTGCACGTCGTGGGAGAAGGCAGCGGCCGGCATGATGGTGATCGGGCCTATGGCGTTGTTGAAGGTTGCCCGCGCAGCCACCCGGTAGCCCCAGGAGAGGTCGTTGGCAAAACCGGTCGTCTGGGTGACGGGCTGAATCCCTGACACGCCTCCTTGTGACGCAGGAGAGAACCACGGGTTTCCACTGGTGAATGTGCCCGGTCCTTCGAACCGAATCGGCCTTCCGTTGGCATCACGCTCTGTGTACATGTCCAGCACATAGGTGGCGCCGATCTCGGCGAGGCACACGAACTGGTCCATCCCGAGCATGGGCCCGAAGACCTTGGTCAGGGTCATCTGCGGCTGTATGTAGTCCTTGCGCACCCAGCCGCGCACGTACTCGTTGAACCCGAAGGGGCCGAAAGCCTGGGCGATCTGGCTGCGGCCGAAGATCACGCCGGGATCTACAATAGGCCCTCCTCCCAGTGACTGCTCCACGATGGACAGGGCTCTGAGGTGCGGGTCAATGGAGGAGAGAGCGCCGAAAAGGAGTTCTGCGTCGTCCATCTGGAGCGGCTGGTCCATGTGATAGCTGAACTCTCCCTGTACGGCGATCCCGAATACGGTGAAGTTCGTGCTCCCGCCCAGAACGCTGAGGTTCTCCGGGTATTCACGCCGGAACGCGGCCGAGCTAGCGTAGTCGCCGTCCAGAAGGCCGTAGACGAGCAGGCGCCCATGGTTCGGAATCCAGTTTCCTATGTCAAAGGGATCCGCCGGAGGTGGCGGGGGAGCGTCCCCGGTGAAGCCGCTCAGCAGGGGAAGGCGGCTGTGATAGTGGACATAAAAGAGGCCGAACTCGGTATCAAACAGCCATGGCGCGAAGTAGCGGAGGGCCACACCGCCCTGGAACATATCGCTCGGCTTCGCGTCATCGGTCCGCCAGACGCGGCCACCTATGGGAGCGAGGTTTCCCACGCCCGTAGGGGGGTTGTCCATGGGTCCGGGCCTCTCCGGATCGTCCGGCGCACGCCCGAATCCGAGATAGACATACTCTCCACCCGGGCCTGCGAAGTCATTGGTGGAGAAATAGGTTCCACCGGGCTCGGTTTCCGTCTTGCTCCAGTAGAACTGGTAAAACCCTTCAATGGAAATGGTGTCCGTGATGTCCGCAATGAAGCTGAGCATGGGGACCGGCATAAGGGCGTCGCGGAGCTCGGCGCCTGCCACACGCAGCGCGGAGACGTCCACGGGGTTGATCACATTGATGCCGTTCTGGATCCACGTGCTTTCGCCCCAGCTCAGCACCTGGTTCCCTACGCGCACCGTGATCGGCCGGTCGAGCACATCAAAATTACCCAGCAGGTAAGCATCCAGGATCCGGATGTTTCTTCCTGCCTGCCGTTGGGCCGCATCGTTCAGGGTCGTGCGTTCCGTTGGGATCTGCATGACGGCCCAGTCGTAGAAATAGTACATGCGGCCGAAGAATCCGAAGTTTCGCCAGTTCAGGTCCACCTCGTGCGTGACCTTGGCAGAGAGGGAGGTGATGTCCCCCTGGTCGTAGTTCAGGTTCCCATCGTCCGAGTTGATGGAATTGGCCGTGCCTCCGTTGGCCACACCCACCAGGCCCCTGTCTCTCTCCTCTACGCGAATCGAAGCGCCCACCGTCACGGTGGTGTCGAGCGTCCCTGTCAGCTCCCCTGTCTCGAACTGGAGCCCAAAGGCCGGAGACGCGATGAACTCGGTCCATGTCAGACCGACTCCGATGACCGCAAGCAGTACGATCCTCAAGAAGATCCTGCCCATGGTCGCCTGGTTCGGTCGATGGGTGAAGAGGATTTGAGCGTTCATTCTTCCTCCCATTGAAAGGTTGAGGATGTTGTTTTACCTGCCTGGATCCGTAACCCTACTCTCCCCTATGTTTTTCTTCTCATGGTAATCCGGACGGTGATGGGAAGTAACCTTTGACAAATAGAAAAAACGTCTCTATCTCTCATATTTCTATAAAATCCTGAAACCTGAAATAACAAAAAGGGTATTATGTGTCAACATGATTTATAACATTTTTTCACGTCAGAAATATAAGCCTGTAAGCCTGATAGGGAACGTGCGTACAGGAATGGCATGGAACCCTGTTTGTGAACGATCTTGTCTCATCCCAAGGCTGGGAAATGGATCGAACCGGCTTTTACTCGTCATATCGAACAGAATGATTTCCTGTCCGTATCCAGAGCCCGGTATTTGATCATTCGGAACCGAATCATACAGAATGGAGGTTGGGGGTTCGATGATGAAAAGGAGTATTGATACCTATCGCAACATACCCGGCGAGCACTGCGGAAGCATCGCCATGAAGAACCTTCTCTATCACTATTGCGGGCTTGACATCCCGGAAGAGGCGGTTTTCGGGCTGGGTTCCGGTATCGACTGCTTTTACCTGGAAAGCGATACACTCGACCCCCCTGTGGTGGTGTTCGGGCGCAACGTCACCATGGAAGCGGACCTTGCACATGCCCTTGGCGTGGATTACCGGGAGACCATCGAGATGGACGAAGCCAGGGCCTGGGAGGTCGTGCGCAGGGAGGTGGATGAAGGACGGCCCACCATGCTTTCCGGGGATATCTTCTATCTCGACTACAGGGATTACAAGGTGCATTTCCCGGCTCACCGGTTCGTGCTCGTGGGGTACGACGATGAACAGCAGAAGGCCTTTGTTGCCGACAGGCTGGACCCGGAGCCCCAGGCCTGTTCCTACGGCGCTGTTGCCACGAGCCGAAACCCTCCGGTGGGCCTGTCCACCCACAACCTCTGGGGCAAGTTTCACGACACCGAGATCAGGCACTCCCTTGAAGAGGCGTGTTCAACGGCCTTGAGAAGAAGCGCAGACCGGATGCTGGGTCGTGACACGTCTCAGGCGGACCTGATGCAGGCATCTGCCGGCGGGCAAGGCCTCCGGCTCACCACAGGGCTCGAGGGAATTGCCCAGTTCTCACGGGAGGTTGTCCGCTGGCAGGAGCGGGACCGGGTGGACTTCATCGCTTCCTATGTTTCTAAAAGCCTGGAGAAGTTCGGCACCGGCGGCGGAAACTTTCGAAAGATGTACGCCACCTTCCTGGCCTGGTCACGGGAGAGATGGCCGGACCTGGTTCCTGAGAAGGCTCCGGCCCTGGCGGATCGTGCGGCAGGGTGCTGGACGCAGGTTGCGGCAACGCTTGCCGATGCTTCAAAGGAACCGGGGCAAAGAAGGCGGTGGAAACAGGTCTCCAGGGAGGTGGATGAGATTCATTCCATCGAGTCCGAGCTCTTTGAATCGATCAATGCAACTGTCCGCTTCGATTGACGAACCGACCGGTACAGTACCGACCAACGTAAGACCTGCCAGGGAAACAACC
>CAZSUQ010000056.1:0-593 GCA_964609935.1 uncultured Thermodesulfobacteriota bacterium
CCGGCCCCCAGACCCATCCCCAGAAGACCATGGACAGGAAGACCACCAGGGTGGAGAGCCCCAGCCTTCGTCCCATCATCCGGGGTTCAACAACATTTCCCATGATCATGTTGACGGTCATATATCCTGCCAGGACGATCAGGGCACGTTCCCACCCGAACTGGATCAGTGCCAGCAGAACGGGCGGAACGGCGGCGATGATGGAGCCGAGCGTGGGCACGAAGTTCAGGAGAAATGCCACCAGGGCCCAGAGGACTGGATAGTCAACGCCGACAAAGGTTACCAGCAGTCCTGCAATCAAGGCCGTGGCCAGGCTGACCAGCGCCTTGATCTTCAGGTACTCGTTCATGTCTCCTATGACGTTGCCGAATCGGTCCAGGTCTGCTTCAGGATCTCCAATCGCAGCACGAAGCTTTCGAGGAAAGCTCGTGGCCTCCCCCATGATGAAGGCAACCGTTAGAAGAACGAACACCATGTTCGAGAGCATCCCGCCAAGGGCACCCACTGCGGTCCCCGCAAGGCTCATGACCTGGCCCACATCCACGTGCTGGCTCAGGGTCGTATCCGAGATCTTGATGCCGTACTCCTCGAGC
>CAZSUQ010000056.1:603-13242 GCA_964609935.1 uncultured Thermodesulfobacteriota bacterium
GCATGTTGACGGGTACTGCGATCTTCTCCTGGAGCAGGACTTCGTATTCAGGGATGTTCTTGATGAATCCCTGTATGGAGTTCCCAACAATGGCGGAAACAACGAAAAAAGCGAGCAGGAAGCCGACAAAAACGAAAAGAACGGCGAGCTTGTCAGGAACCCGGTGACGCTGCAGCCAGGCCACGGGCGGGATGCTCAATACGGCCAGGAATACGGCAATGAGAACAGGGAGAAGGATGGAAGAAACAGCCTTGAGACCCGCAACGACCACCACCACCGCTGCAAGGGTCATGAGCGATCGAAACCCGATCCCATCCTTTCTCAAGCGAAGATTCGTCATACAGCCCCCTTCTCCTCCGGGACGAACAGTGAATGTGTCAACGTCCCTGGTTCCGTCCCCTGAAATCAACCCCGTTTTCCTAGGGTTGATCCTTCTCGGTACGCTCCTGAACCCATACCATCAATTTGCTTTTTTCCTCTCCTGCGATGAAGCCGTAGATGTCGCAAAGGCCGTCGTTGTTCAGATCCTCCGCCATGACATAATTGATGCCGGTGGCCTTCAGGGTAACCCACGGCCTAGAGGCGAAGCCCTTCTTGCGACGGCCCGGATAGACGGCCAGTGTATCCGGGTCCTTTGCAGCCACCAGATCCTTGATCCCGTCGCTGTTGAAATCCCCGGAAACATTGGGTACAAGGCCTCGAAAGAAATCCTGTTTCTGCAGGTCGATGCGGAATTCGTGCCCCAGGCTCTGCGCGGGCGTCGAGTCAAACCCTTCCGGCCATTGCGCATAATAGTAGTTTGATTCCAGGTGAATGATCTTCCTCAACAGGATTTCGATGAAGGGCCAGAGCCCCATCTTGATGGACCAGTGGATCATGTCCGGATATCCGTTCCCGTCCAGGTCCTCGAGGGACACCCCGGAGAGCATGCCCCCTGCCGGAAATCTCTGATACGGCCCTCCGGGATCCGTCCCTTTTGGATTCCCAAGGAAAACGGCTGTCTCTGATTTCCAGTCTGTAAACCTCACCCCTACCTTGTGCACCACCACATCCGCGCAACCGTCCCTGTTCAGGTCCGCCACACGAAAGGACAGCGTTGCCCTTTTTTGAATCCTCTCTTCGCGTGTCCGTATGTCCAGGTCCCAGACCCTGGCCTCCTGGCTGAGCTTCCCGTCTGCTTCTCGAAGGAAACAGTGCGCTTTCCCTGTTTTCAGCACCAGAAGGTCCAGTCGTCCGTCACCATTAAGATCCGCAGGGACCAGGAGGGGAAAGAACAGGATGGAAAGGTACTGGTATCCGCCCATGTTCCGTCCGAACAGGACATTGTTGTTGTAAATGGGAAAGGGGATGATCCCCACCGAGTCCGTGCTTTCCCATTTTCCACTCTCATGGCACCTGTAAAACCTGGCCTCGCGGACAAAAGGGAGAAAGACCTCCGACGACCCGTCACCGTTCCAGTCCCGGATGAAATCCATCCAGAGAAGCCCGTCTTCCTGCCCGTAGGAGACAAAGACCGGGGCCTCGATTCGCTGCCTGGGGGCAAGCTGACCCTTGGGTTCGTCGGTGACGAGATCCCAGAGCCCATCGGATGCAAGGTAGTAACAGCTGTTCTTCCCATGATCCTTGGTGGCTTGGCCCACGGCCCAGAAGACCGCTTCCGGGACGGCGATCCACTCATTCCTCTTCCGAATCCCTTCCCTTCCTCGCACGCCGGCCATCTCGTAAATCTGTAGAACCCGGACCGTCCCCTCTTCTTCGTGAACATTGATGCTTGCCACGATCTCCTTTTGACCATCCTGATCAAGGTCAAAGGCTCTCAGCTCCTGCACCTCGCCCTCAACGTCCAGTTTGGTCGTCAGGAATTCCTGTGCGGTAGCGGACCAACCGAAACAGAAAAGGATCATGAGAGCGATCATGCAGACATGAATGTTCGTCCTGCAGAAACGGAAAGCCTTCTTTTTCAACATTTCTCCTCTGTTCATCCGAGAGACGTTCCTCTCACCGTCTTGGCCTCTTTCCTGCTTCTATCCGGTGTCATCCATTCCGGATCATCAAAAACCTTGAAAAAACGGTTACACCATTTGCAGGTTTCTGGCAAGTCTGTATCGATTTTCCCATTTTCATTCCCATCCTGTAAGATGGGACAGGACGATCCGTTGGACATGAATCTTTGCCAAGATAGAAGACGAGGGATCGAGATGAAGATGCACATGCTTTTCGGGTTTTCCCTGCTCCTTGCCTTTCCGGTTCTCCTTTTAGGGCTTTCAGGCTGCGGCAGCGACGGCAAAGGCTGCCAGGATCAGGATGGGGATGCTTATTTCGCTCAGGAAGGTTGCGGGACCACACAGGACTGTGACGACACGAACCCGAACGCCCATCCCCTGGCCATCGAAGGCCCTTACCTGGATCCTTCCTGCGAAGACGCTGTCGACAATGACTGCGACGGTGACGTGGACGAAAACGATTCGGGATGTTTCGCATGCGTGGATGAGGACGGAGACGGGTACGGGGCACTTCCCAGTGATTTCTGCACATTTCCTTTCTGGGATTGCGATGATACGAATCCGAACGTAAATCCCGGAGAACTGGAGATCCCTGACAACGGTATCGACGAGGATTGCAACCTTTTGACACCCACATGGCCGACACCGGCTTCAACCGTTGGTCCCGGCCACTCAATGCTTTCAGCTGTTGTCAACGTTCTGCTCTTTGCCCTCGTTCCTGTGGGGATTCTCCTGGTCCTCAAAAGGACCCGCCGGAAGGGATAAGCTGTCCGTTCACACCAAGGCAAAGCCACGGGCATGAACCGGCCCCTCGGGATCCGCCCTTCCCTGCCGAATGAAAAGGGCTGTCCGTCTGGATGCCCCCGCATTTCCAACGCCTTCCCAGCCCGGGAATCGATATTGTAAGTCATCACTTTCTCTGGTATGCAAGGTGCTGAGCCTCTTTTCTTCTGCCGGCACACAAACGGGAGGGATCATGGCAGGTATCTGTGCGTACGGAGGGTATGTCCCTCGTTACCGTCTGAACCGAGGGATGATTTTCAAGGCCATGGGGTGGATGAACCCTGGAAACGCAGCCAATGCCAGGGGCGAGAAGGCAATCGCCAATGCCGACGAGGACAGCATCACCATGTCGGTTGCTGCAGGGATTGATGCCCTGAAGGGAATAAACCGTTCCTCGGTGGACGGGGTTTATCTCGCATCCACGACCCTGCCCTACAGGGAACGGCTGAACGCCGGCATCGTGGCAACCGCACTCGGCTTGAACGATCAGATCCGTGGAGCGGATTTCAGCGGGGGACTCAAGGCGGGAACGAGTGCATTGCTTGCTGCCCTGGAAGGCGTTCAGGCAGGCGCTCTCCATCGCACGCTCGTCTGCTCGGCGGACAGCAGGCTCGGCACACCTGCAAGCTCCCAGGAACTGATCTTCGGCGATGCGGCGGCAGCCTTTCTCGTGGGAAAGGAACAGGTCCTGGCCGAGTTCAAGGGATCCTTTTCCGTGACCTGCGACTTCGGTGATCACTACCGTGGAGAGCATGCCCGCTTCGACCGGCAGTGGGAAGACCGCTGGATCCGTGATCTGGGATTCGATCATTTCGTTCCCGAGGTCATCCTTGGGCTCCTGAAGAAATACAGCCTCGAGCTCTCTGACTTCTCCAAGATCGTTTATCCCTGTCATTATGCGCCTGCACGCAAGTCCATCAACAAGAAGCTGAACATCGATCCGGATCGCGAGCAGCCGAACCTGCAGGCCGAAATCGGGGATACGGGCACGGCCCATGCCCTTGTCATGACGGTTCGTGCCCTGGAGGACGCCCGTCCCGGCGACCGGATCCTTGTGGTGAGTTTCGGAAGCGGGTGCGACGCCATGTATTTCGAGGTCACCGACGAGATCTCCCGCCATCGGGACCGACAGGCGATCTCGGGCTGTCTTGCCAACCGGGCCGATCTTGACAACTACACCAAGTACCTGGTCTGGAGGGATGTCCTCCCTGCGGCTCTGGGTCTACGCTCCGAGGAGGACCTCTGGACCCGCTGGTCACTGCTCTGGAGAAAGCGCAAGGAGGTACTGGGCCTATGGGGCACGCAATGCCAACAGTGCAACACCCCTCAATACCCTTCCCAGAGGGTCTGCGTGAACCCTGACTGTGGGGCCATTGACGAGATGCAGCCCTACCGGTTTTCGGACAAACAGGGGCAGATCGCCAGCTACACGGGCGACATGCTGGCCGCCTCATACAACCCACCCGCCATCTACGGCCAGATCCAGTTCGAGGAAGGGGGAAAGTACCAGTTCGATTTCACGGATTGTGATCTTGACGCACTCTCCGTTGGAATGCCGGTATCCATGAGCTTCCGGAGAAAATACGCTGACAGGAAGCGTGGTATTGTTGGATACTTCTGGAAAGCAGTGCCATGGAGGGAGGAAAGCTAGATGGCAGACGGGATCCGGAACAAGGTTGCGATCGTTGGCATGGGATGTACACGATTCGGTGAACGATGGGAGTCGAGCGCCGAAGACCTGATGGTGGAGGCCTTCCTGGAATGCATCCGGGATGCAGGCCTGGACAAGAACGATCTTCAGGCGGCATTTCTCGGAACACACTTCGACGAAGCGAACGTGGGCAAATCCGCTCTTCCCCTTGCCCTGACGCTGAAGCTCCCCTATGTGCCGGTCTCAAGAACGGAAAACTACTGTGCCACAGCCACCGAAGCATTCCGGTCAGCCTGCTACGCCGTGGCGGCCGGCGTCCACGACATCGTCCTGGCACTGGGTGTGGAAAAATTGAAGGATACGGGCTACCCGGGGCTTCCCGGCGGTGCGGGCAGAGGCGTGATGAGTTTCATGATCGAGGCCAACCGAACCGCACCGGGGTCCTTTGCTCAGCTCGCCACCGCGTATTCTGCGAAATGGGACATCCCCATGGACAGCCTCAAGGACGCCATGGCCCACGTCTCGGCCAAGAGCCATGCGAACGGAGCCGTGAACCCAAAGGCCCATTTGCGCAGGGCCGTCACCAGGGAACAGGTCAAGGCCGCTCCCATGGTGGCCTACCCCCTGGGTCTGTTCGATTGTTGTGGTGTGAGCGACGGAGCCGCTGCCGCCATCGTGACGACACCGGAAATCGCTCGAAGCCTGAAGAGAAACCAGGACGTCGTATTCGTGAAGGCCTTGCAGATCGCGGTGAGTTCCGGGGCCGAAGCCTTCTACACGAACTGGGACGGCGCGCATGTCGTAACGACCCGAAAAGCAAGCACCAAGGCCTACGAAGAAGCCGGCATCCGTGACCCGAGAAAAGAGATCAACATGATGGAGGTCCACGACTGTTTTTCCATCACCGAGCTCGTCACCTACGAGGACCTCCACATCTCACCCAAGGGGGGTGCGTGTGAGGATGTGTTCAACGGGTTTTTTGATCTTGACGGGACCATCCCCTGCCAGGTGGACGGTGGGCTGAAGTGTTACGGGCACCCCATCGGCGCTTCCGGACTCCGCATGATCTATGCCATGTATGAACAGATCCTCGGCCGGGTCCCTGAGGAACGGCTGGTGAAGAACGACCGGCGAATGGGGTTGACACACAATCTGGGTGGGGTTCCCTGGTCCAACGTGGCTGCGATATCCATCATCGGGAAGGATTGATCCGTCTTTCCTTTTACGAATCCACGATCCTTCCATGCAGGCCCTCCCCCCGGAAGCCCCGGCAGGTGATCCAGACAGAACGGGGCATTCCCATCAGATCTCCATGATCGAGGCAAGGGAACATGACGATTCTGTCCTCCAGGGTGCTTCGAATCTCCGGGTTTCTTCTCATCCTGTTCGTGCTCTTTGTGGGCGCAGGCGTGATCCTGCTCATTCAAGGCAAGGATGTTCTCGATGAAGGCTCCGGAGAGCCTCTATTCGGAGGCCTGAACGGAAAAACAGGTTCCTCTTCTGAGGGAAAGAGCCTGCGGGTCACATCCGATCCTGAAGACGTATCCATCTATCTGGACGGCAGTTTGATGGGGCGCAGCACCCCCATTGCATTGGACGGGGTCCAGCCGGAGTTCCCGCATGAGCTCAGGCTTGAGAAGAGTGGATATGCGGCCTGGCATCAACAGGTGTTCATCCCTGAAAGCGCCAGGAAACCCGTTTCCGTTCATGCAAATCTCGATCCGAACCCGGCCTCTCTCACCCTGTTGTTTACACCGAGCCCTGCGATCCTCTTCTGGGCGGGAACCATCCGGGTCGTGAAGAGCCCGGATCACTTGAAGGACGTTCCTCCTCTCAGGGCGCATCCACTCCGGCTGGAGGCAGAGGGCTTCTATCCGGAAAGCCAGCAGATTCTCCTTGGCCCCGGGGAGAACCGCACCCTCAGGATCGACCTGCAGCCCATGGCATCACTTTTGAGTATCCTGAGCGAACCCCAGGGGGCCAGCCTGAAGGTGGATGGAAGGCCGGACGGCAGGAAAACGCCCATCTATTCCATGCAGGTCACCCCTGGAAGATCCTACCGGTTCGTTCTGGAGCTGCCAGGCTATCAGCCATGGGAAACCACATTCAGGGCCGAGGCCCATTCCAGCGAGACGCTGCGCGCGTCCCTCAAGCCGGTGAGCGGCGGCCTTCGCATCCACAGCACACCATGGGCCGAGGTGTACCTGGACGGTGAACGTCTTGGGGGTACGCCCTTCTTGTCTGAGAACATCCCCTCAGGCACCCACCTCCTTCAACTTCGCAACCCAAAACGTGCCTTGAGCCACGAAGAATCCATCTGGATCCCTCCGGGCAACACGGTGAGGAAACGGTTCACCTTTGAAGGGACACTCGACTTGTCCAGGGTATTCCCCGGCATCGAAATCTTCCTGGACGGGAAATTGATCGGCAGGAGCCCCATGGGGACCCGGAAACTCCCTGTGGGAAGATATGAACTCACGTTGCGGGATCCTCGATCAGGAAACGACCGACGGCTTTGGGTCCACATCCTTCAGGGTAAGCGAATCCGCGTGACACCACGGTAGAGCAGGTCCATTGAACGTGAGAGTGATTCAGGAGAATGGGTTTTCGAGTCGCAGCAGGTGGCTCGTGCAAGAGGTGGTCTAGCCTTGCTTGAACAGAAACGCTTCCAGCATTTCGTTCACCACCTCCGGCTGTTCCTGTTGCACCCAGTGGCTGCACTGAGGCACAAACCTGACCTCCGGCGGCAGTTCAAAATAGGGATCCAACTCCTGCGCAAGATCGTTGGTCAGGGCCCTGTCTTTTTCCCCCCATATGACCAGGGTGGGAACACGAATCTTGGGAAAGTTCCTCAAGCGCTTGATCCCGGACGTGTCTCGTACTGCACCCCGATAATAGTTGATCGCCGAGGTCAAACATCCCGGTTGCCCCATGGCCTCCTTGAACTTTCGGATATCCTCGGGCGCAAAGCTCTCCTTGCGATAGACCCAGCCCGAGAAGACCTTCTCGAGCATCTCAAAGTCCCCTCGACGCACATACCACTCGGGCAGCCATGGGACCTGGAACATGAACACGTACCAGCTCGACTTTCTCTGCTTCGGGTTACGCCTGAGCTCCCTCCAAAAGGCCACAGGGTGAGGCGCATTCATGATCACGAGGCGATCCACCACCTCTGGAAAAAATGCAGCCAGGTTCCAGGCAATCACGCCTCCCCAATCATGAGAGATGATGGTTGCCTTTTCCTCGCCGAAAGCCTTGATCAGGCCCTTCACGTCTTCCATGAGCTCTTCCATGTAATAGGCCGACACCCCCTGCGGCTTGTCGGAGAGGTTGTATCCTCTCATGTCCGGCGCCACGGCGGTGAACCTTCCTGACAGGAAGGGAAGCTGATGCCTCCAGGAATACCAGAACTCGGGAAACCCGTGCAGAAGAATGGCCAGCGGCCCCTCCCCCTGACGAACATAATGGAGGTTCACCCCGTTGACCTCAACGAATCCATCCTCGGCCGGATAATCTTTTTTGGGCATGGCCCCCTCTCTCCTTTCCTTTCGTTATCTTCATGACCACGGTCAGGCCCACCGCAGGTCAAGGCCCCCTGTTCAAGAGAGGGCATTGGGAACAAAAATGATTCAGATTGAACATGCAGACGTTTGATAAACGCCTTCCTTAAGGAATCTACCACTTTGTCATTTCGATTCCAACGCTGCCGGAAACCCTATCTCTTGCCCGCAGAACCTTCTTTCCTCACAACACCACGGGACTCGTCTCTGTCATGGATCTTCTCGTTGGTGATTCCCCTGTGTGAGTTGACCCTTCCCACAGGCTCATCGTATGGTCCTCTCGCAAGGACGTTCATGTCCCCCAGGGAATGCCCCTGATCCCCTATCTTGATTTCAGAGCCTTCGGTCATGGCCATGGAGTCCCTAAAAGAGCAGGTCCAGTCCTGTCTAGAGAAGTCGGAACAGCACCTGCAAACCGAATTGCTTCCCTTCTGGCTCGATCGCTGCCAGGACAGGGATTCCGGAGGCTTTCTGACGCACTTCGACCGGGATGGCCGTCCGTCCGGAGGGTCGGAGAAATCCCTGATTTCTCAAACCAGGACCCTGTATACCCTTTCCGCCTCCCACCGGGCCGGCTACGGGGAAGGTCGGTGCGCGGAATATGCACGGCAGGGCGTTTCCTTTCTCCTGGAAAGGATGTGGGACCAGGAGAACCACGGTTTCTTCTGGATGGCGGACCGTCAGGGCAACATCAAGGTGGACAAGAAGATCGTCTACGGCCAGAGCTTTGCCATCTATGCGCTCAGTGAGTTTACCCTTGCCACAGGCGATCCCCGGGGACTGGAATACGCGCAAGAGACCTTTTCCTCTCTTGCGGAAAGGTGCCTCGATCACGATCACGGCGGTTACCTGGAGATGTTCGATCGTGCCTGGACCCTGGCCGGGCCCGGCACCGCCGGAGGGGACCGAAAGACCTTTGACGTTCACATGCACCTCATGGAGGCGTTCACTGCGCTGCTGGAATGCAGCCGGCAGGAGATCCATTGTCGTGCGCTTCTGTCCCTTATCTCCCTCCTTTGTGAGAGGATGATCCACCCTCAATCCGGGACGGGCATCCCTCAATTCGCCCTGGACTGGTCGCCCTGTCCTCCCATCCGGTTTGACGTGGTATGGGGCTGGGATCGCTTCCCTGAAGAGGGAATGGGGGCCAAATCCGCGAGCAACACCTCTTACGGACACAATGTGGAGTTCTCCTGGCTCCTCCTGCACGCACTGGAGATCCTGGGTCAACCCCTGGATCCAGCCCTGCCCGCGGTGAAGAAGATCCTGGAACACACCCTTTTGAACGGCATGGATGAAACCTATGGTGGGGTCTATGTGGAAGGTCCTCACCAGGGGCCATCTTCGGACAGGGAGAAGGAGTTCTGGCAGCAGGCCGAGGTCCTGATCGGAATGCTGGACGGCTGTCTTCACATCGACAAGAACCGGTACTGGCATGGGTTCTTGAACGTCCACCGTTTTGTGTTCGAAAAGATGATCCACAAACCGGTGGGAGAGTGGTGGCCCCTGCTCACCCGGGAGGGTTCTCCCATCTGGACCCACATGGGACACACGTGGAAGGGGAACTATCACACGGTCCGGTCCATGATCCAGACGACCCGACGTCTCCGGCAGCTGCTGCAGAGATTATGAAAACATCCCCGCCCGATCGGCCCTTCTGCAGAAGAGTAGAGAGCCTGCCACCATGACGCCCATGACCAGGGGCACGGGCCAGAAGTACAGGAAAGAGAGCAGCACGAACCCGAGGGAGAAGAGTGCGCTCAACCAGGCGGAGGGAATCAGCCAGCCCTTTCGGATGTTGAGCGGTGCACTGGCAACCTTGTCCGGATAGAGGGAGAAGAGGCGCAGACAACCGATGGAGAAGACCACATTGGCCCCGAGGAGTCCTGCCACACACACAAGGCCCCAGAGGTCTGGTGGGAGATCTCTCAGGGTCATGGTGCATCCAACCACTGTCACAATTGCGATCCCGACTGGAAAGGTCTGCCGCTTCGAATTGAACCGCATGATCCACTTCGGGAGGATCCCGTCCTCGGCCATGGCGGAGAACTCCCTCGGCACGGCGAGAAACACCGCATTGATGGACGTGATTGCACCCATCAGGGCTGCCAGGTTGATGTAGTGCTTTGTCCAGTCCGGCATGTAATGTAGCGCGGTCGCCAGAAGGGCGACATCCGAGACGCCCATTTCCGTTGCGTCCAGGGTGCCGGAGACCGCCCATGCCACGCCGATGTAGGCAAACATGATCACAGTCATTGAGATCAGGATGGTCAGGGGGATGTTTCTCCGGGGGTTATTCACCTCGTCGCCCAACTCACCGATGATGTTGAAGCCCGTATAGGCAAGCGCTGCAACCACGCAGCCGTTCAGAAACGGAGAAATGCCTGAAGGGAGCGGCTCGGTAAAATCAGGGTTGCCGCCGTTCATCAGGGCTGCGATCACGATGATGAAGATGGCACTGACCAGTTGTGTCACCATGGCGATCTGGATCTTGGCAGAGGCCATGACGCCGGCTGCATTGATCCCCCAGCTCAGCAGGATGAGCCCGATGGCGATGACGGGTCTCGACAGAGCCGGGTCCTGGGTGCCGACGACCTCGGCTACATGGTGCAGGCCTATCCGATGAATCAGGTCTGGAAGGAGGGTCGGGTAGATGCGCATATAGTCGGCCACGCCCATGGTCACCGCACCCATGGCACCCATGGCACCAAGAACGACCATGGCACTCACGGCAGAACCTGCATACCTTCCCAGCAGGCTCTTCGTGTAATAATAACCTCCCCCGTCCGCAGGTATGGTGCTGCCCAGTGCGATGGCCACCAGTGTGCCGAACACCGCTGGAATGGCCGCCAGGGTGAAGGCCAGAGGCATCCAGGAACCGCACTTGGCCCCGATGGGGCCGACGATCACGAAGATGCCGACCCCGATGACGGCCCCCACGGATACCGCCACTGCAGAGGGCAGTCCCAGCTTTTTGTGGAATTGGATGAGCTTCATGAATCGCGTGCTTCCCGGTCAAGGTCGGCACCCTTCTAGCACACGACACACGGTGAAGCAATGAACCCCCATGAACCCCCATGATCCCGCAAAGTGGACCTTCGTCTTGTAGAGATGAAGGATGCGGAGCTGGAATCCTGTCCCCATCCTACCTGCATCGAAGGGTTGTATCGTGATGTTCCAGGCTTGAAATCTTCTGCCCGTTCCCTATCCTGTTCATACCAGGATCACATGCCTTCCCAGGGAGAGGACCCATGCATTCAGGAGAGATGAAATCCAACCCCTTTGGAAACGACGGCCCGCCTGTGACCATCGTGGGTCTCGGAGGGGAAGGTGTCCTTCGAACCTTGGGTCGGACAGAGGAAGCAGGATGCGTGATCCGGGAGGCCCTGGACCTGGGAATCACCTACTTCGATTGCGCCCGTGCCTATGCTGGGAGCGAAGAGTATTACGGCTCTGTCTGGTCCAGGGAACCCGAGTTGCGCAGCCGTATCTTTCAGGCGAGCAAATCGGCATCACGGGACCGGAAGGGAGCCATGGCCGATCTGGAAAAGACCTTTTCAACCATGGGGATCCACCACCTCGACCTGTGGCAGATTCACGATGTAAGGACCATGGAGGAGATGGATATCATCTCCGGAACCGGAGGCGCGCTGGAAGCCTTTCTTGATGCACGGGATTCAGGGAAGGTGCGCCGTATCGGGGTTACAGGGCACCACGATCCATCTGTCCTGACAAGAGCGGTTGAGGAGTGGCCGGTGGACGCGGTCATGATGCCCGTAAACCCTGCGGAAGGCGCATTGCCTGGCTTCCTCCAAATGACCCTTCCTGCAGCAAGGGAGAAGGGAATCGCGGTTATCGGGATGAAGATCCTCGGAGCCTCCCACTATGTCCAGCCGCACAACGGGATCACCGCGGAACTCCTTGTACGGTACGCCCTCACACAGGGGATCACCGTGGCCATCGTCGGTTGTTCCTCCCCCGAGGAAGTGGGATCCCTTGCGCGCGTTGGAAGGGACTGGGAACCCCTCTCCGAGAAGGATCAGGATGCCCTTGTAGGCGCCTTCAAGCCCCATGCAAAGCGCCTCGCTTTCTACCGGCCCTAGCAGGTCGTTGAAAAACGCCACCTGCGGTTTTCAACCCTGGCTCTTCGTGATTTTTTCCCATAACGGGAGATCCTCGGGCCGGTCCACGTCCTGAAGCACATCCATCATTTCCAGGGTCAGGCCCAGTGAATCTGCCAGGGCCAGGGTCTCTTTCAGCACCGTACCGGTTCCCCAGGAAACCCCTTCAAAGAGCCCTGGTGCGTGTTTGTTAAGCCCGATGAGGTAGTACCCCCCGTCCTTTGCAGGGCCCAGGACCAGCTCGGTCTTTTCCAGGCACCGAAAGGCCTGGAGAAGGTGGCCCGCGGTCATTTCCGGGCAATCGGTCCCCACCACCACCACACGATGTACACCCTCGCGAAAGGCTTCCTCAAATGCAGCGGGCAGGCGATGCCCAAGGTCTCCTGTTCCTTGCGGAGAATAGATCAGATCCCTTCCAAGCCACTCTTTCATCAGCGACCCGGTTCCTCCCTGAAAACGAACCTCGATGCACACCTCACACGTACCCTTGAATTCCATGGCCGTACGGAGCATCCGCTCCG
>CAZSUQ010000057.1:0-13220 GCA_964609935.1 uncultured Thermodesulfobacteriota bacterium
ACAAGTCCCAGGGCAGCGAGTACCCGGCCGTGGTCCTGCCGCTCCTCACGCAGCACTACATGCTGCTGCAGCGCAATCTCCTCTACACGGCCGTTACCCGCGGGAAGAAGCTCGTGGTGATCGTGGGAACCAAGAAGGCCATGGGTATTGCCATCCGGAACACGAAAACAAGGCAGCGCTTCACCCGGCTGAAACAGAGGCTGCGGCAAGGAATCCCTCAATGACCCCCCTGCGGATAACCGTGAAGAGCCAAAAAGAGGAGAAACCCCTTTCCCCGCTTCGTGCAAAGATTCACGAGGTCATCTTTGAGGCGGCAACCCCCTCGGCTCAAGAAGGCCACGGCGCCGGGGGATTGCCACGGTCCCTTTGGGCCCTCGCAATTTTCAACTTTCCTCCATCTATTTCAATGGGATAGAGAGTCGAAAGACGATTCGACCCTTCTGAAAAACCTTTTTTTCCGGGTTGAACCACGAAGAAGGAGGGGGAAGAGGTGGGGTTGTGTGTCCGTTTCTACATACGGATGTGGTGACGTTTGTCCGTTGGCAAGAACAGAATCACCAGGAAAGGAAAGACACCTTGAATCCCTGCAGGCGATGACCTCACGGTCGTGTGGATGTCAGACGAAATGCACAAATTCTCCGGCACATTGGAATCCGGGAATACGTTCTTCCTGTCTCCAGGCCTGTCCTCATACAAACAATCATTGAAGACAACCCTTTCTTCCGAGGTTTCAAGTTCGTTGTCCCCGGCCACGCCATCCCTGGATGCGGTCATGGCATCTTTCTTGCTCAGTCCGTCATGCGAAGCGAACCCGCAAAAGGAGATGACGGACTCGTGCTTCCTAAAGAATCTGTTTCACAACCTGAGTCCCTCCAGACCCCGGAGGGGACCATCCGTCCGGGCCGGATGGATCCGGAGGCCATACTGTCTCGGATCGACTCGCCCTCCAAGGGTCTCTCCCCTGTGCTTCACTATGTTTTTCAAACCCCTGGGAAATATCTGCGCTCGCGCATCCTCTGCCTGTGCGCACGCCTGGTGAACGAGCCGGTGGTGAATCTCACCGAAGCCGGGATCCTTGTGGAGTGTCTCCACACAGGGAGCCTGCTCCACGATGACGTGATGGACCGAGCCCATGTCCGCAGGAACAAGCCCACGGTCAACCGCCTTTGGGGGGATCCGGTGGCCATCCTGGCTGGAGATTATCTTCTCGCTGCGGTGATGGAACTTGCCCTGAAGATCCGTCACCCGCTCATCCCTTCACTTGCAGTGGAAAGCTTGATGCTTCTCGTAGAGGGACAGATGTGCGAGATCCGGAATCAGGGAAACCTCGAACTTCGGGCAGAACAATACATGGAGATCATACGGAAGAAGACGGCCGTGCTGTTTGCAGCGGCATGCAAAATGGGGGGCCTTCTTGCCCAGGGGAGCACGAAACAGGTTTCTTCTCTTGGTTCATTCGGGCTTCACTTTGGCCTTGCATTCCAGCTTCTGGACGACCTTCAGGATTACACGGCCCTTCAAGAAGAAACGGGCAAGGAACCGGGCCGCGACCTTGCGGAGGGAAAGGTGACCTTGCCGGTCCTTGCGGCGTTTCAGAGAGCGGATGCTGAAACAAGACAGCGGTTCCGCACCCTTTTCTCTGCCAGGCACCGGGCCCCGCACCTTGGTGAACTCAGGACGCTGATCCATGACCTGGGTGGCTTCAGCTCGACCCGAGAAAAGGCAAGAAAACACGTGGCCAAGGCTGTTTCTTCACTCGCGCATTTTCATTCGAGCAAATCACGGGTTGAACTGGAACAAATCACCCGGAGCATCGTGGATCAGCTCGATCCCTGTAAACCCCTTCACCCAAGAAGAGGTCACTAGGTAAAACCAATGGTACGAATACCCTGGATAAGACCCTGTCACGCTTTTTCACTTGTCCTGATTCCTGTCCTGGGTCTATGCCCGGGCCTCAGCGGTTGTGGTACTGACGGTGAAATAGAAGACTCCTTTACAAATCCAACACATCCACCAACCCTTTCCTGTTCGGACCTCGAGATTCAAGACCCTGTAACGGGTGGGACCTTTACCTGTATTGCATGTAACAGGGAATGGCAATGGGATATCCAACACCCTGTCGAAAGAATCTTTTTCCTTGTGGACCTGACCTGCAGAGACACGACCGGTGGACGGTTGCGGATCATCCACCCCAAAGGCTCCGTGCTCTGGCAACAGGAAATCGAGAAGGGAGCACAACCCAGGTTTTGCGTGCCGCTGGAAGATCCGTCGAGGGGCCTGTACAAGCTTTCGCTCTGCGGCCCACCCCCTTTGAACCTCACCTCCTTTGCCGGGTCCATTTCCATCAATCTCTATGATCATCGAGGAGGAATGATTGAGCCCGAGAGGTGAAACCGTCTCTGGAGTCGATGGAAATCCAACCCCGACCGACACAGAAGGGTGCCTGTTTCCACGAACGAGAAAAGGATCACAGAATCGGCATGGTCGAACCCGTGAAGAAAATCCCCTCTACCCCTGACTCCATGCATGGCATGAAGACCCTGCACGTTGTCTTCTCATTTCAGTGCAATCTCCGGTGCGGACATTGCATCTACCGATGCCGTCCGGGAAGAGCACCCACCATGGAATACCATCGAGCTGAATCCTATGTGGAGCAGGCTCATCAAGCCGGCATCCGGCAGATTGTTTTCAACGGCGGTGAACCCATGTTGCACGCCTCTGCAATCCGATCCCTGATCAGGCAGGCAAGAAACCGCGATATCCGCACCGCCCTCGTGAGCAACGGCTACTGGGGATCCACAAAGGAAAAGGCTTTCCGCATCCTGTCCGATCTGCGGCAGGCAGGCCTGCAATCCCTGACGCTCAGTACGGACCGCTTCCACCTTGTCCGAATCCCTCTGAAACATCTCGTTCATATCCTCCTGACATCCCGGGAGCTTCACATACCCACCGGTGTGAAGATTGCCCGACTTGCTCAAGACCCAGTTGCAGACGGCCTTTACCGGAGCCTTCGAACGTATACCGATCGGATTCACATTCAAGGGGTTTCCCCTCTCGGCAGAGCATCCCTCTTGCGCAAATCCGTTCCGCTCAAGCAGCCCCTTTCCGTCCACCGCCCCGGATGTCTCACGCCACCGGTCCTGCTGCCGAGCGGCCACGTATTGACGTGCTGCAACCTTCCGGCCCGCGACATGGACCTGGAAGGCAGCCCGCTCGTTCTTGGAAGCCTGGAGGACAAACCGTTGAGTGACCTCCTGGAAGAACGCACATCCAGCCCTATTCTGGCCTTTCTTCGCAAAAGAGGGCCCGTTCCCCTGCTTTCCCGATTCCAGGGCATGGCCTGGCGGTCCTCCGGCATGCGGCTCCCCTCCCTGGTTCATGACGGATGCGATCTCTGCTTCCGTCTCTTCCGGTCCGGCCGGTTGAGTCCAAAGGTCCGTCCACGCTCACATCAAGCGAGTCAAGGGGAGAATCTTTATGAGGCCTAGTTCGTACAATATCGTGGTCCCCCTTCCGAATGGAGAGAAGACGTTGCTTTTCCACGGGTATTCAGGGGCTGTGGACCTGGTCCAATCCCATGTGGCGGATTACCTGCAACATCAGGATGAACAAGTCGATCCGGACCCTGGAACCGTTTCCCGGTCCACGCTTCTGCAGCTGAAAAAAAGGGGGTACCTGACCCGGAAGTCTCCACCCGAGGAACGTGCGTATGTGGTAGAACTGGGCAAGCGCGCGCATCGGGTCGCCACCAAGCATGCTGCGCCCGGCGTGCTGATGATCCCCACCTACGACTGCAACCTTCGCTGCGCCTATTGCTACGAACACACGCTTCAGTCAAGGGAGCAGGCATGGCTCGAGACACGTATGACGCCTGAACGGGTGGAGGCCGCCTTCGATGCGATCAGGAAGATCGGTGGGGAAACAAGGCACGCCAGGGCCTTGACCCTTTACGGAGGCGAGCCCTTCCAGCGAAAACAACAGGAGATTGTTCATCTGATCCATGAAAAAGCCCGGAAACAGGGCTTCCAACGATTTTCCGCCATCACCAACGCCGTGGAACTGGATGCCTTTGTGGATCTTCTCGGACCGAAACACCGATTCTCTTTTCTTCAGATCACACTGGACGGCCCGCCTCAGGTTCATGACCAGAGACGTTTCCTGCCGGTCCGGACCGGTACCTTCCGCCTGATCTCCGACAACATAGAGCTCGCCCTCAAGCACGAGGTGGAGGTGTCCGTCCGGATCAACGTGGATCGGGGAAACGCCCGGCACGTCCCTGAACTCCGGGAATTCTTCCTGAAAAGGGGATGGAGCAGGAGCGCCCTGTTCCGCGCCTACTGCTCACCGGTACACGGCGGTGCATGCGGGAAGGCGAGTCGCCGGCATTATGTCAATCACCTGGACATGCAGCACGCCGTGGAAAGCAACTTTGAGGGGAGTGGACTCGCTCCGGAAGAAACCTCCTTCCAGGTGGCTTCCTTTACCAACGCAATCAAAAAGCGACTCTCCGCTCACCTGGGGCAGAAACGGGACCTGCCTCACTGGCGCACGGCCTTTTGCGGGAGCAATCTGTCCATGTACCTTTTTGATCCCTTTGGTGACATCTATCCCTGCTGGGAAGTGATCGGCCACCCGAAACACCGCATCGGGACCTACGGCCCCGGTTTTCTCGAACTGGACCCTCGATCCATGGGCCAATGGCACGCCCGAAGCGTGGTGGAGATCCTTGCCTGTCGCTCCTGCGCCTACCTCTTCTTCTGCGGAGGAGGGTGTGAAGCCTTTGCCTACCAGGCAACGGGCCACCTGGATCATCCCCATTGTTTTGACTTCCCCAAGCACTTCCGGCAAGCCGCCCAGCTCGCATACAACGAGTGGAGAGAAGGCCGGACAACGGAAGGGGCCGCCTGTGCTTGACCGGATTGCTCTGCTGCCTGAGCCCGTTTTCCATGAAGGTGCCCTCTTGTACCGTGAGGTCCAGTCTCTCAGGCACGGATGGAAAAAACGGTTCGCTCTCCTTCAAGGCATGGTTCACCCTCATGCAGAAACGGCCGCCCGCTTACGCTTACGAAAAAAATCCCCTCTGCACACGTACTACCCCGTGCTCTTTCATCCTGCCTTTCCGGAAGTGCCGAAGGAAAAGGTTCAGGAGCTTGCCATGGCGGACCGGCTCTACACGGAGCATCTACTGGCTCAAGACGCTGTGCTGGACCAAAAGGATGGGAAGTCCCCTGCACATTGGCTCGTTGCTCACCTTGAACACATGCACAGCTTGAAACGACTTTACCGCCTCTTCCCCTGCGGGCATGCCTTCTGGGACCTGTTCACTTCCTGCTTCCATGAAACATGGCAGTCGGTTCGTACGGAAAGGCTCCACCATCTTCACCGCATCCAACCCTTTTCCCATCGGCGTTTCCGCACACTGGCAAAGGGGAAGACAGCCCTCTTGAAGCCCTTCACCATGGCCCTCTGCTTTCTTTCAAACCGGGAATGCGACCTGGCCCTGCTTTCCGAGACCCTGGATCTTCATCATATCGGCCTGGTCTTCCTGGATGATCTCGAAGACTGGCGGGAGGACTTCCTGAGGGGCAACCACACCCACCTGCTTACAACATTGATTGATGAACAGGGGCTCCATGAAGAGGTCCTGCAAGGGCTCCCCATCCCCCTGTCAAAGGTCGCCTCTCTCCTCTACGGAAGCGGGCTTGCAGAGAAACAACTGAAGAAGGCTCAAACCTGTTTCAAGAAGGCCATGAAGGCTTGTTCCACCCTTTTTCTCCCTGACTGGCAATCCTTTCATCAGGCGCTTCTGCGCCACTGCAGTGGGTTGCATGCCGACATTGAAGCGATCCGTCGAAGAGGGTGCGGAAAGAGGAAGGGATCGAGCCAAAAGGGGCAACACGTTACACGGGAAGTAAGGCATGGGTTTCCACGCTGTCGAACGCAGGAAGCCCACGCCAGGGGAAAGGCTTCCTCCCCGGCTGTTCATCTGCACACAGGACTCCCCGCTTACCTGCGGAACCCTGTTGCACACGTCCTGGAGTGGTGGCAGGCAACATTTCCACAGCACCTTCCTGACGGCCTCTACCTGGGACACTGGCCCTCCATGCCGCCCCACTTCATCTGTCGCAACGAATCCAGGGGCCAGGTGGCCGTGAACGCATCTCCCCCTTTCCAGGCTCCTGGGATGTCTACAGCCGCCCGTCCTCTGATGACGGAAGCCATGATGGCATGCGTTGCCGAAGCTCGCCTCAGGTACACGGGTGTATTCAAAGACAACCTGGAGAGGGTGTATGCATCCGGGTTTGCTCTCTGGATGCTGGAGCGGATGGGTTTCGAAGGCCCTGTGTGGGATCTTGCCGGGGCAAAAAAGCTCCACTGGCTGTGGTGTGAGGAGCAGGAAGAGGAACTGTGGGAATGGCTG
The DNA here is from genome assembly GCA_964609935.1 of uncultured Thermodesulfobacteriota bacterium. Lineage (GTDB taxonomy): Bacteria > Desulfobacterota > DSWW01 > DSWW01 > DSWW01 > CAYTRL01. The sequence goes on from CAZSUQ010000057.1 coordinate 6,422, forward strand.
CTCCCGCGCCTTGGGCGCCCGCATATTTCTGCTTCCCCTTTCCTTTGGCTGCTCCCCATCCCTGGTCTCCTGCTGGACGATCCCATACCTGCCTGCATGCCTCTCTACCTGGGTCTGCGTATCTTCCAGGCGTTACGGTCCCGCAGCCTTCTCGAGGATCCTGCCGTCCATCTCTCCAGGGACGCCGCGAGCATTCGAAAAGACCTGGGTCGGTACGGTCTCTTCACAGTACAGGGGGTACAAGCATGACCGCAGGAATCACTTCAAACAAAATCCCTTGCTCTCATGAGCCGCCAAAGATGAAAAGAGAGTTGTTTCTCCATTTTCTTGAGCAGGAAGCAAAAAGGGTTGCCCTCGATATGGCATGCTTTCGGGATACGTACTCGCTCGGGGAAAAGCGGGGACAAGCGCCTGCTGCGGAAAAAAAGGGGAAGCATTCCGAACGGCAGGGACGCGATCTTCCTGTCTCGGTTGCAAAAAGAAGCCAGAAGGATCCTGCGTCAGGGCCACACGGCTTTTCACCTCTCTATTATTATCCCTTCCTCTTTTCGAGTGCCTTTCCCGTCCTTTCCTTGAAAACCTTGCGCACCATCGCCATTGCCAACCGGATCCTGCTCGAGGCGATCCTCCTCACGGACAGGCACATGGACACCTCCCTTGCATGGACACCGGAGAATCTCTGTCTCGTGAATGCCTGCTATCACAGGGCACTGGAGATGCTCATGCCCCTGTTCCCCCCGGATCATCCCCTCTGGGAGGAAACAGAAACCTATTTCCTGGAGTATGGCCAGGCCGTTATCCGGGAGCGGACGAATCACCGGTACAGGCTCTCACCGTACAGTGACAGTGAGTTCAGCGAGATCTCCTCAGGCAAGGTTTCTCTCCTGAAAACCACCCTCCGGGCCATGTCCCTGTTGAGCAAAACACAGGATCATTTCATCCCGCTCACAGAGTCTCAGAGATGCTTCCTTGTGGGATTTCAGGCCTTTGACGACCTGAAGGACTGGAAAGAGGACCGGCTCAACCACAACTTCACCCAGCTGCTCACAAAGGCCATCTACCTTGGAGGATTCGAATCCATGGTCCTTGACGGGAAGCTTCCCACGTCAAAGGCTCTGGGCCAGGTGCTCTATTACAGAGGACTTGCAGCAGAGCAACTCTTGCGAGCCGAACAATTCTTTCAGGATGCCCTGGAACCTCTAAAGGGGGTTCATGTGCCCATGTGGGTGGAGATCATTGACGGGTTCCTCACGAACTGCCGAGCCATGCGTGCCGATCTTGCGGAAATCCGTCGAAGAGAAGAGGCGCGAACCAGGAGAACAAGGCCGCCCGCATCCCAAAAGAGAAAAGTGAGCGAGCCGTCCGAGAGGAAGCAACCAGCCCCCTTGCCCGCGGCCCCAGTACACAATGAGGGTCATGATTCTCTTCAGAGGGCCGCCGCGTTCCTGATCAAGTGTCAGCCTCCCCACGGCGGGTTCGTTTTATACCGATCCCCCTATTCCTACATAAACCCGGCTCATCCCCTTGCTCCCTCCACGGCCGTTACCCGGATGATCCTGCTCCTCCTGGACCCGTTAAGGGGTCTCCTCCCTCCACTGGCCCCTGTGTGCAGGAAAGCCGCCCGGTGGCTGCACCCTCCGGGAAAGGGTTCCCGGTCATCCGTCCTGCCCTCAGCCCTCGAGGAAGCCTTCTGCACTTCCATCCATGATCACCGGCAGTTCCCTTCCCTGGACAATCGATTCGCCAGGCTCCCCTCCCCGATACCCAACGGGCTTTTCTGGGCACATCTCCTGCTGAAGGTCTCGAAGCAGGGGGGCCGGATGCCGCAACTGGAATCCTATGCAAAAAGGTGTATCCGGCATGCCTCCTTTACAGCGTGGACACGCGGGGGCTCTCCCACAGACACGCGAACCGGGGAACAGGCCCCTTCTGCCTGCAGGCCCCTTCTCCCCCTGTTCCTGCTCTGCCAGGCCCTGGGACCCCAACTCCTTCAACCGGCACTCCAGGAGCCTCTGCATGAACATCTGCTTGGCCGCTATGCAAGAGAAGGGACCTGGGGCAACATCACGGAAACCGCCCTGAGCCTTCTTTGCCTTCTCCTGTCGGGATACAAAGGGGACGGATTGGTCCCTGCAAGGGAAAGGCTGATGGATTTCCAGGAAGAGGACGGATCATGGCCCGCGAACACAATTTATGAGGAGGGGAAAACCTTCTTTGGCAGCCGGGAACTGAGTACCTCCCTTTGCATGCAGGCACTCTTTCTCTCTTCCCTTTGTGGTCATCCTTCCGGTGTGAAAAACCGGGAAACGGGTGCCTCCCGCAAGGGTCCGGCAAGCAGGGTGATCCTGCATCCCGGCGTTCCGGAAGGCCTTCGAAAAGACGCGCAGGGAATCCTTGCAAGGTGCAGGGAATTCCTTCCATCCTTCCCCCTCGGCAACATCTATCTCGGCAGATGGCCGTCCATGCCGGCTCATTTCCTGCTCCCGCAAGAAAAACGGATCCACGCCGGCATCAATCTATGGGAAAAGGGTCAACCATCCGCCCAGACAACAGGCAGGAGGCCCCTGGACGTGGAGATTGTCCTTGCGCTCAGCACTGCTGCCCGCTATTCACTCCGGGGTCCCTTCAGGGATCGTCTCGAGCGTATCTACATTGCAGGCCTGGCCTTGTGGTTGGTCCAACGCCTCTTTCCCCAACGTCCCTTCCGGGTTCTGGCAGGCATGCCCGAGCTCCATGTCCGCTGGTGCAGGGAAAACGAGGGGTATCTCTGGGAGCAGGTCAAGCTCTTTCTCCATCACCCATCACGGAATCGCGCATCGCATCGCTGGCTGATACCGGATCAGGATCCCCCCTCCACGTGCCCGATTCCAAGGGGTGCTTCCTTTGCCATTGGCCAAATGATTTTCCTCCCGACCCGGCAGGAGGCGAACCTGAAGCAGCAGGTCAGGAAGCTCGTTGAGCAAGACCGCAAAGGCATCCTTCAGGCGTTCCGGGTACGGGCCGGGTTGGATAGCGGACTGCCGAATCATGCTTCATGAGGAAGTGCCGTGAAGAAGGAACCAGACATACATCCCCTCCAGCCCTCCGCTGATCTTGGCCTTCCCCTGGAGGAGCTCGAGGCGCGGCTCGAGAGCCAGCTGCTTGGGCTGCCCATGGATCTGGAGGATGGTCCCTGTCTTTATTTCTTCTGCACCACGAGGTGCGATGGAACAAAATGTCCTGTTTACTGCGAATGCAACACGGTCGTGCAAATCGGAGGGTAATCTCATGTCCCCGAAAAAGGATCCTGAATGTTCACCGGTTTCCCCGGAAGGGAACCCGGAGGTTCCCCTGGAGGAGCTCGAAGAGAGGCTGGAGATGCAGAGGATTCCGGCCATGGACCCGTCACTGGCCTGCTACACCGATCTCTGTCCCGGAGATTGCGGAACCCACTGTGCGTCCGGATACACCGGATGTACAGACAAGTGTTTATGCGACGGGGACAAGTGCATTACCGAATGCGGCATGCTCTGTGTCGTTGAATCGTGTGTGGTGGACATCTTCGAAAAGTAGCACGCCCCGGGCATCATGGGAAACGGAGGGTTGCATGTCAAAGAAAGAGTGGAATCCCCTCAGGGACGGGATCCTGCCCTTCACCTCACTCGAGGAACTGGAGGAGCGGCTCGAAATGCAGCGTCTGAGTGCCACCGAGGACGATTACTGTACTCTGCACGTCTGCCCGGGAGACTGCAGCGAAGGTGTGTGGTGTGCGGGAGGTTATTGCGACTGCGACGGCCTTCTCTGCCATTGCCATGGGGAGTGCATCGATTACTGTGTCGATTACTGTGAAGATGGAGGGGGGTGGTGAAGCACAGGCAACCAAAGAAGAGGGAAGAATCCAGCAGGCCCGAGATGAAACACCTGACCTCTGAGAACATGGACATGGACGAGCTCGAGGAGCGCATCGAAACGTCCCTGATCCCCTTTCCGGAAGCAGGAGCCTGCGGCCGTCTTTTTCCTGCGCAATCTTGTTCCGAGCTCTGCGGATGTCTCAGTACGCTCTGCCAGTGTGACGGGCATGACTGCGTGGGCGTCTGTGATGTCCACTGCATCATCCATTACGTTTGACCCGTTTATCCAAAGACCTCGTTCCTGAACCATTCACCCCTTTGCAGTGCGGAGGGCCATCCCATGAAGGCACCCGAGCATAAAAACCTGACCATTGGCCCGGAATCGGCCTCCTTTGACCTGGAAGAGATGGAAGAACGCATGGAGATGCAGGCAATCATGGACACCTTTTATGAACCGAACCTCTGCATCTATTTCGCCTGCACGGATGTCTGCCCGCCCAATGGGTGAGCAAGGCTTTCTCCTGCTCCCGTTGCGTAGAGGGTACAGGCATGAAGAACCAAAACCCGGCCCCGGAGGGTAGCTCCGTTTCCCCAAGGGCGGATTCCAAAGGATCTCTCGAGCCACTCAGGGCCCTGCCGGGCGAAGAGGACATCGCTGAACTGGAAATGCGGTTGGAGATGTTCCTTTTGTCCCTCTCCCCATCCCAACCCCTTGAGCCGTGTGTTTGGGCCTGCGGCTGCTTTCTCACACACGGCGATGAATCATAAGGTTGCAAAGAGACAGGTCGGAAGGATCGGCATGAAAAAAGAGGAGCACGTCCCCCTGAACAAGGGCGCCCTGGCAGACCTCTCCATCGAGGACCTGGAGACAAGACTCGAGATGGCCTGCCTGGAGATCGATCCCTGTCTCGGGTCCTTTTGCTGGCAGTTCATCTCCGAATATGCATGCAGTGCGGAATGCGGGGTCCACTGTCATCCCTTCTTTGGATGCGATCCTTACTGTTATGAGTGATCCGGTTTCTCCTCCCAGGCTCCGGCGCGATGTCACCCTTTCTCCCTTCTCTTCGAGCACAAGGGAGGAGACCTTTCTCCTCTCCCTTCCCAACGGGCGTTCGCTTCAGGTCAGCGGAAAACTCGTTGACCTGATGAACCGCCTGGACGGGAAACGAAGCATTGAAGAGATCGCAGAAGATCTCTCCATCGCATGGAAGACCCCTGTCCGTCCGTCGGATATCCGGACCCTGGTGGATCATCTCCTCCTGCGCCACGACCTGCTGATCAGGGAGTCCTCCCCTGAACCCTCTTCCGATTCCCCCTCCGGGAGCTCCGCCTCCACCAGGGGCATTCTGCTGATTCCCGCCCGTTTTCTTTCCCCTCTGACGCTTCACCTTCGACGACTGTTTCATCCGGCCCTGGTCATCCCGCTCCTGCTGGCCTCCGCGTTTCTCCATTTCTCTTTCTACGATTCTCTCTTTTCCCGACAGCCGGCGGATTCCTTCCACACCATCACGCCGGGGACCTACCTCGCCGGTTATCTGGCACTCTTCTGCACCGTACTCTTTCACGAGCTCGGGCATCTCTCGGCCAGCAGGTACTTCCACTGCCCCCATGGCGAGATCCGCTTTGGGCTGTACCTGATCTTCCCGGTCTTTTATGCCAATGTGACCCCCTCGTGGCGACTGGAACGCAAGGCCAGGCTGGTTGTGGACCTTGGAGGGGTCTATTTCCAGCTCATCCTCCTGTTCCCTTGCTTCACCCTTTTCCAGGCCACGCAGGATCCCCTCTGGCTGATCCTCATCCTGGAGCTGGACAGCATGATCGGTTTTGCGCTGAATCCCTTCCTTCGCTTTGACGGCTACTGGATCTGCTCGGACCTGCTGGGGGTCCCGAACCTCCGTTCCCGGTCCTTCGGAATTCTCAGGGACATGACAAACCGAATCATCCGCCGACCGCGTACAACCCCTTCCCCTTTTCTTGATATTCGACTCCCCGAGAAGGTGGGACTTGTCGCCTATGCGCTTGGAAGCCTGTTCTTCTTTCTGGGTGTGTTCCTCGTCCTTCTGAGGTTTCTCCCTTCCCAGCTCCTTCAGCTTCCGCCACGCATTCAGAAGATTCTTGCTCTCATTGTGCACGAAGGCTTGCAGGATCATGCCTGGGATCTACTCACAATCCTCTTCCGCCTTGTTCTCGTGATCCTTTTGCTGATGGCCCTGAGAAGGATGGCAGGAATGGTGCTGCGGACCCTGTTCGCTTTTGCGGGAAGGGATCAAAAAGGGGAAAGAGAGGCAAACAGAAGAAACCACCAGAACGAAACTTGAAGCAGGCTGCACAGTTCTTATGCAAGCTCCACGCTATGCGTGACCGGACAGGTTACTGTAAATTAAGATCCAATGATTTACCGAGCAGAAGAGACAATTTCAAGAACGAGTTTCTGGTTTCACGAAACCATTTTGATAGCTGCATGGAGTTCTGAGTCACGGGCTCATGAACTGCAATCGTATCATCGCTTGGAATCATTCCGAGCAATCTGGATAAATCAGCGATCTGTTCAACAATTTTTGTTTTATCCGCACTGTTTTCTTCTTGTTCGGTCATCTGTTTCGTCCCCTGCTTGTGTTCATGTAGGCATTTGTTTGGGATGCCGTTCCCTTAGACCCAATACCCGAATACAGACGGCCTGATAAACAACGCGTTTGTCACGCTTGTTTGCCAACTCACCTGAGTTCCGGCTGAATGCCCAGCGTTCCCGGGACCAGCGCGGCAAGGCCGTGGCCGTATGCATGCCTTTGTCAGGAGATCTAACGATCATCCCTGGGATAGCGTGCGGCTATGTAGTATTGTCCTTTGTGCATGCCGAAAGGGAGATCCGAACTGCCATATTCCGGGTCACGGCCCTTGATGACAATAAACCCAACAGGCTCGTTGTTCCATACATAGGTTTTTCCACGGGCTATTTTAGGTTCACGTTC